>JBDTRV010000308.1:0-4141 GCA_039931475.1 Burkholderiales bacterium
AGCCCTCCGGCAGCTTCTGTTCGTTCAACGGTTTGCCGTTGAACGGATCGATCGAAAAAAGGTTGGTCTGGCTGCTCGAGAACAGGCTGGTGGCCGACACTGCGTCGCCTGGCGAAAGGCGGCTCGCGTTTGAAAAGCCGGTGCTGCTCACGCTGTCGATCACGACGCCGTTGCTCGAGCCAAACGGGATGTCGACCACGTCGAAGCCGACGATGAAGAACGGGTCGAACAGGGTCAGCGCGGTGGAGAAGGTGAAATCGGTGGTTCCGTTCTGATCCAGATCCAGATCGAACGCTTCGAGCATTTGCGGGTTCAACGTGACGCCGACATCGCGAATCACGGGCACGGCGTGCGCGTACTGGGCCGCCGCGAACAGCGCTACGGTGGCAACGATCGACAGCATGCGCTGAACCGGGCGCGCCAACCTCGGCGACTCTTTTCAGGAAAACTTGGGTGGCTCCTTGTATGGGTTTCAAACAGCTATACGCTTGCTGTCCGCCCTCCGGATTTCATTTCGGCCGCAAATAAAACTTGAGTTTTGCCAAAGTCGATCGAAGATTTCAATCGCAGGTCGAATCCATGCTGCAGCACCTGACCATCCGCCCGTTCGCCGAAGCCGACTGGACCGACCTGTGGGCGATCCTTCGGGCCACGTTCGACGCGGGCGACACCTACGCCTTCGCGCCGGGCAGCAGCGAGCGCGAAATCAGGGCCGCCTGGATCGATCTGCCTGCCGCGACCTGGGTCGCTTGTGCGCCGGATGGCGCGTTGCTGGGCACCTACTTCATCAAGCCGAATCAGGCCGGCCTCGGCGCCCACGTCTGCAACTGCGGCTACGTCGTTGCGCCTGCTTTCGAGGGCCGAGGAATTGCGTCGGCCCTGTGCGAGCATTCGCAGCGGCAGGCGGTAGCCATGGGGTCTCACGCCATGCAGTTCAATCTGGTGGTGCGGACCAACGAGCGCGCGGTGCGGCTGTGGCAGCGGCTCGGCTACTCCGTCGTCGGCACGCTGCCGGGTGCGTTCAGGCACGCGCGGCTAGGCTACGTGGATGCGCTGGTGATGTACAAGCGGTTGGTCGAGTAAGCCAGCTTCAGCGCGGCGCAGGGTGCGCCCGAGCCCGGTTTAGTGCTTCGCCGCCTGATCGCCCCAAAGCTCCTTCAGCCTCGCATCGCGCCCGCAGTTGTAGCGATAAAAGTTGTATCGCACCGGGTTTTTCTTGTAGTACTCCTGGTGGTACTCCTCGGCCGGATAGAACGTGGTGCCCATCACGATTTCGGTCACGATCGGCGCCTTGAACGGCTTGGTTTTTTCGATCTCGGCCTCGGATTCCTGGGCCACCTTCAATTGCTCCGCATCCTGCGCGAAGATCGCGCTGCGGTAGGAATGGCCGGCATCGCAGAACTGGCGATCTTTCACTGTCGGATCGATGGTGCGCCAGAAGTGATCGACCAGCTTTTTGTAGCTGACCTTGCTCGGGTCGAACTCGATCTTCACCGCTTCGGCATGGCCGGTGTCGGTGTGTGAGACCTGCTCGTAGGTCGGGTTCGTGGTGCGGCCGCCGGTGTAGCCTGACGTGGTCGAAATCACGCCTTCCACCTTGTCGAAGTCCGACTCGACGCACCAGAAGCAACCGCCGGCGAACACGGCGGTCGCAGTCTTTGCTGTCTCGGCTGGCTGCGCGGTCTGCGCAAAAACCAAGGGTGCCGCTGCCAGCAACAGCGTGGCGCAGGCGGCGCGCCGGAGTGAGAATCGGGTTGTCATGCTTGTTTCCTGTCGATGCGAAGGTTGTAAATCAGGCCCCGCGCCCCACGGTTGGTGTCCCCCGCCGGCGCCGTGGTTCCCGTCCCGCGCGGGGTGTGCATCGCACGCTGCGCTTATCCTATTCGTTGCAACATCGAATTTCGTTACCGACCGGTGACGGCTTCGAGCGAGTCTTTTGCGAACGTGCGCTTCACGACGCGTTGCGAAACAATGCGTTGCCGTCACCCACCTGCCGAGTAAACACACCATGCAATACGCCCTGATTCAACGCTTCGGCCGCACGCTGGCGCTCGCCGCCGCCGTGGCAGCCACCGCCTGCACCACGGTGCAAACGACACAACCGGGCGCCATCGGCGTCACGCGCACCCAGCGCATGGCGATCAGCGCCGAGCAGATCGACGCCGCCGCCGACAAGAGCTACGACCAGATGCTGTCCGAGGCGCGCACCAAGGGCAAGCTGAACCAGGACTCCCAGATGGTCGCGCGGGTGCGGCGCATTTCACAGCGCCTGATCGCGCAAGTCGGCAGCTTCCGGCCGGACGCGCTCCAATGGAAGTGGGAGATCAACCTGTTCCAGAGCGACGACGTGAACGCCTTTTGCATGGCCGGCGGCAAGATCGGCGTGTACTCCGGCCTCATCACCAAGCTCGATCTGACCGACGACGAACTCGCCGCCGTGCTGGGACACGAGATTGCCCACGCGCTGCGCGAGCATGTGCGCGAGCAGGTGTCGGCCCAGTACGCGCAGCAGATTCCGCTGCTGGTGCTCGGCGCGGTGACCGGCAGCGATGCGCTCACGCAATTGGGCGGCATGGTCACGCAAGTCACCTTGGGCCTGCCGCGCAGCCGCCAAGCCGAGCGCGAGGCCGACGACATTGGCGTGGAACTGGCAGCACGCGCCGGTTACGACCCGCGCGCCGCGATCGGGCTGTGGCAGAAGATGGAAAAGCTCGGCGGCGCGAAGGGGCCGGAGTTCCTTTCCACGCACCCGTCGAACGCGAGTCGTCAGCAGGATTTGGCGGAGGCGGCTCAGGTGGTGATGCCGCTGTATCAGCGCGGCGGGCGTTGAAATCAAGAGCTTTTTCGGCCATCACCGCTCGTCCAATGGACGTTTCAAGCTATCTTTTTGATAGTAAATCGACTTTTTAAGTGCCCGGCTCCAGGCGAATCCGCTTGACCGTTTCCCGCTCCACCGCGGCGCGGCTGTAGACCAGCGGCACGTATTTGCCCGCTAGCCAAAGCGGCGCCAGATCGCGGTAGTGCGGGCTGGCCGGGTCGCCCGACTGGCCGGGCGTGTTGATGAAGCGCGAGGCGTCCCAGTTGCCCACGTCCAGCACCATGCGGAACGATGCGCCGCTGGTCAAATGCCAGTCGCTCGCGCGAAACGATGCGGCCATCGGCGTGAAGGCGGAGCCGGACATCGGCCAGTCGCCCACGTCGAGTTGCTTGCGCGTGGCCGGATCGACGATGTCGGCAAATCGGTGGCGGAATTCGGCGCGGTGCAAGGTGCCCCACTTCCATTGCGTCATGTCGGCGCCCAGCTTGGTCTGCAATTCGGCGGTCGCGCTTTTGAGGCTTTGCAGCATCAGCGCATCGCGCTCGGCCGGTGGCATCCAGGGGATTGGGTTTTCGATCAGCGCCAGCACACGGCTTGCGTCGCCCGGCGCGGCCAGTTTGGCGCCCGCATCGCCGAGCGCCGCTTTCAGCACTGCCGCGCGCAGAAATTTGCTGCTCCAGACTTCGTACAGCGCGGCGGCTGGGCTGTCCTTGTCGATGGTGCCGTCCCAGTTCTTGAGAAGTTGCAGGGCCGGCGCGACCTGCGGGTCGGCGCTGTTCAAAGGCGCGAGCACTTTGAGCATCCGCTGCGCCTGGGTCGAGACGATGTCGTTTTGCATCGCCTCGGAGTCGGCCAGCGAGAAGGGGACGCCAGCAGCGGCTTTTTGCTCGAACAAAGCTTTGAGCCGGCGCGACCGCGCGCTGTCGGCCCATTCGTAGCCGATGCCTTTGGCGGCGGCCGGATGACCGGGCGGGATGTTGTTTTCGTTCGCGGTCACGATGTAGCCGCGCGCCGGGTTGAACTCGCGCGGCAACTCGTCGCCGTGCCGGTAGCCGGACCATTCGTAGCGGCCATCGCCCGGCACCGGAGTCAGGCCGTCCCAGTTGGGGCGGATGGGAGTCAGCCCACCCGGCACCCAGCCGATGTTGCCGCCGGCATCGGCGAACACCTGGTTTTCACCGGGCGCGCCCCAGCGGTTCATCGCGGCGCGAAACTGGTCCCAGTTGCGGGCACGCATGTAATCCATCGAGCCGAAGTACGGCGCCATGCCTTCGTCGAGCCAGGCCGCGCGCAGCGCCCAGGCGCGGTTCTTGGGCGCCTCCG
>JBDTRV010000309.1:0-4135 GCA_039931475.1 Burkholderiales bacterium
CCGTCCGGCACGGTGACGAGTCGCTCGCGCGGCGTCATGATCTCGCGCACCGACACGTCGTAGCGGGTCTCGAAGCGCAGATCGCGCGCGGTCACGATGCCAACGACCTTGCCACCGTCGCAAACCGGAAAACCCGACACGCCGAGTTGCTCCGAAAGCTGCATCACCTGCAGCACCGTGTATTCGGGCGTGATCACGACCGGGTCGCGCAACACGCCGCTTTCATAGCGTTTGACCTTCGCGACCTGCGCCGCCTGGTCCTTGGCCGAGAGGTTCTTGTGCACGATCCCGATGCCGCCTTCCTGAGCGATCGAAATCGCCAGGCGCGCTTCGGTCACTGTGTCCATAGCGGCGGATACAAGCGGCAGATTGAGCTCGATGTTGCGCGAAAAGCGCGTTGAAAGTCGCGCGTCCTTGGGCAGGACCTGGGAGAACGCCGGCACCAGCAACACGTCGTCGAAGGTGAGCGCGTTTCCTAAAAGGCGCATGGGGAAGGGGCTTTCAAAAGCGCGATTGTAGCCGCGCGGTCTTCGTGAAATTGTTCATGAATCAGTTGTTTCTAAATGTAGCGAAAACGCCGGCAATCACGCGGTCCCTGCACTTGACGGCTCTACACTTGAATCCCATGAAAACCCTGATGATTCGCAACCTCTTGCTCGCCCTGCTCTGCAGCGCGGCCATGACCGCCTTTGCCCAGTGGACCTGGGTCGACAACGACGGCCGCAAGGTGTTCAGCGACCGGCCACCACCGCCCGAGGTGGCGGAAAACAAGATCCTGCAGCGCCCGAACGTCGTGCGCGCGGCGCCGGCTGCGACCCCTGCCAAAGCCGCCGGTACAGCGGCCACGCCCGCGGATCCGGCCAAGCCGATCGTCGCCACCGTCGCCAAGCCATCGGCGGCCGACAAGGAAATGGGCGACAAGCTCAAGAAGGCGGAAGCAGCCGAAACCGAGCGCAAGCAGGCCGAGCAGAATCGTGTCGCCGCGACCAAGGCTGACAACTGCCAACGCGCCCAACAGTCGAAGACAACCTACGCAGCAGGCGTGCCAATCGCGCGGATCAATGCGCAAGGCGAGCGGGAGCTGATGGACGAGGCCGCACGCAACGCCGAAACCCAGCGGATCGAGCGGATCATCGCCACCGATTGCCGTTGACGCCACCGCTGGCGTCGCGGCGAAAACGGCGCTGTCAGTAGCCGGGCTTCGCGGCCGCGCGGCGTTTGGAGAACAGCCCGCTGGTGCGCGAACCTTGCCGCGCGAAGCGCTCGCGGCGCGCGATTTTCGGGTCCACGACCAACGGCCGGCAGACCTCGATCCGATCGCCATCGCGCAGAGGCCGCGACATCGCCGCGCGCCGGCCCCAGATGGCGATGCCCGCTGTTGCCGTATCAAGCGGCGCAAACTCGCGCCAGAAGTTGCAGGCAATCAGCGCATCGGCCACATTCGCACCGACGCCAAGCTGAAGCTCGAACGCCCGCACCGTTCGCGGCGCCGGCGAGCACAGCACCGTGATCCTGAGCAATCCTTCGTCAGCCATACACTGCCTTGGCCCGCTTGACGAATGCATCCACGAGGCTTGCCGCGATCTTGTCGAACACCGGCCCAACAAGAGCGGACAGCGCCGCGCTCTTGAAGCCGTAGTTCAGCGAAAGCTCGACCCGGCAGGCGTTCTGGTCCTGGCCCACCGGCGTGAACACCCAAGCCCCGTCAAGCCGTGAAAACGGCCCGTCGACCAGATGCAGCTTCACTTCACGACCCGGCAGATGCGTGTTGCGGGTCGTGAAGGTTTGACGAATGCCGCTGAACGCGATGCCGATTTCCGCCGTCACGCCGTCCTCATGCGTGGCAAGCACCGAAGCACGATCGCACCAGGGCAGAAACTCTGGATAGTGGTCGACTTCGGCCACCAGATCGAACATCTGCTGGGCCGAGTGCCAGATGAGGACGGACTTGTGAACCGTTTTCATAGAATGCAAACCATCGAAGGGCATTGTAGAGACGGCCCTTCGAGCCTCCCCCTCATTGAATGCGACACGCCCGACGGCGCCGTCGCTCGTCCTCCCCCCCACGAATGGCCAGCAAATCCGATTCCTCGTCCCGCATCGCCGACAACAAGAAGGCGCGCTACGACTATGCGGTCGAAGAGCGCTTCGAGGCCGGCATGGTGCTCGAAGGCTGGGAGGTCAAGGCCGCACGCGAGGGCAAGGTGCAATTGACCGACGGCTACGTCGTGATCCGCAACGGCGAACTGTTCCTGATCGGCTGCCAGATCAATCCGCTGAAGACAGCGTCGACGCACGTCAATCCGGACTCGGTGCGCACGAAGAAGTTGCTGCTGCACAAGGACGAGATTCGCCGCCTAATCGGCAAGGTGGAGCAGCGCGGCTTCACCCTGGTGCCGCTGAACTTGCACTGGAAAGCCGGCAAGATCAAGTGCGACATTGCGCTGGCCAAAGGCAAGGCCGAGCACGACAAGCGCGCGACCATTAAGGAGCGCGAGGGCAAGCGCGAGGTCGAGCGGGCGATGAAAAGCCGGAGCCGGTGACCTGACCCGGACGGCGCCTGCCGCGATGGAACGTTCGGTAGCTGGCAGATGCCGGCTTCCGCTTTTGGCCGATGGCGCGTGCGCGTCGACGACCTCAGGCGACCCGCACGTCGCCCGACAGCGCGATGTCGCGGCGGACGGCGTCGGTCGCAACAAATCATGTTGTCACGCAGCGGCAACCGCCGGTTTCGTGAGAAAAAACAGGCGTTACCGCTCGTCCATTGGTTGTTTTAAGCTACTGAAACGATAGCAATCGCATCAATGCGCGATCTGCGTCGCCGCGCGCGCTGCCTGCCCGCGCCGCTCACGCCAGCCGAGCCATTCATTGAAGACGAGCGCCCCGATCACGAGCGCGCCGCCGGCCAGCACCTCCGGCAGCGGCACCTCGCCCGCGCCGAGCCAGGCCAGCGCAATGCCGAAGATCACTTCGAGCAGCGCAAGAAGCGACACTTCCGCAGCCGCCAGCACACCAGCGCACATGACCGCCAGCACGCACGGCACCGCCAACTGAAACACGCCGAGCAGCGCGAGCAGGCCGACGTCATGCGCGGTAGCCGCGAACGGCAAAGCAAGTGGCAAGGTCGCGACGGTGGACAGGGCCGCGCCGACCAGCACCGCCGGCACCAGATCGACGCTCTGGCCATGTGCCTGGCCGCGCTGCACCACGGTCCAGTTGATCGCCCCTGCAACCGGCACGCATAGCGCCACCAGAGTCCCGAGCCATTCGCCCTGCCCGATCTTCGTCACGTACATCACGCCGATGCCGATGCCCGCCACCATGATCGCGCCCCACGTCCGCGCCGGCAGCCGGTGGCCGATGAAGACGCGCGAAACCAGCGCGGTGAACAACGGCCCGCAAGCGAGCGTGACCAGCACGTTGGCGGTCGAGGTCAAGGTGAGCGCGACCATGAACGCGGTGAACATCACGGACCAGCAAAACCCGGATAGCCACAACGACCTTCCGCCGTGGCGCAGTTCGGACAACAGCCGGCGCCCCCCGCGCCAGATCGGCAGGATCACGAGCAGCGCAAGCAAGGTGAACGCACTGCGCCAGAACGTCACTTCAAAGGTCTGCGCCTGATCGAGATGGCGCGTGACGACGCCAGCGGTGGACCACAGCAAGGTCACGCCCACCATCATGAACGCCGCCTGCGTGTGGCCGAGCTTCATGCGGCTCCGTGTCGCGTTCTCAAGTTCTGACCCGCGTCAAGCCGCCTCGCGCAGCGCCTTCTTGCGCTCGTGTTCTTTGAGGTAGCGCTTGCGCAGCCGCACGCTCTTGGGCGTGATCTCGACCAGTTCGTCGTCCTCGATGAACTCGACTCCGTATTCCAAGGTGAGATCGATCGGCGGCGTGATCTTGATTGCGTCTTCCTTGCCCGAGACGCGGAAATTGGTGAGCTGTTTGGTGCGTGTGGCGTTCACGACCAGATCGTTGTCGCGGCTGTGGATGCCGACGATCATGCCTTCGTAGACCGGATCGTTCGGGCGCACGAACATGCGGCCGCGGTCGTCCAGCTTGCCCAGGGCGTATGTAAAAATTTCGCCGTCGTCCATCGAGATCAGCACGCCGTTCTTGCGGCTGCCGATCTCGC
>JBDTRV010000310.1:0-4135 GCA_039931475.1 Burkholderiales bacterium
AGCGGGGCGTCGTTACCAGCGCGAACATCTTTTCGCGCTATCTCGGCCAGAGCCTTGGCGCGGCGCTGTGTGGCGCGCTCTTCAATGGCGCGATCGCGCAATCACTGGCCGCTGCGCCGCGGGCGTTGCGCGCCGAACTGCCGCATGACGTCAATGCTGTGATCGGTGACTTGCATGGCCAGACGTTGCCAGCGGCCGCGGATGACTATTTGCGACTGGCCATTTATACGGCGACGCATCATGTGTACGCCGGGCTGGCAGTCGTCGCGGTGCTGACCTTGGTGGTCGTGTTGTTCACTCCGCGGGGTTTTCCAGTTGCTGGCGAAGCGGCGCCGGCCGACGCTGTGGACAGTCGCGACTGAACCTCAAAAAACCCAGCCGTGACTGCCCGCCACCGCGCCCAGCACGGTCGCCAGGCTGACGGCCAGCATGACACGATGCAGCAGCAACATGCGCCGCAGTTCTGCCCGCTCATCGGTCTGTGCCGGCAGCTTGGCGCGGCGGCGCAGCACCAGCGGTTCGATCACGAACAACATCAGCGTGAACAGCGCCCATACCGCCACCATGGCGTGCATCCACCAGTAGGCCGGATCAGCAAAGCGCGCCCACAGATCGAGGCGCCAGAGCATGTACAGCCCGGTCAGGCCGGTGAGTTGGGTGGTCCAGCGCGCCTGCTGGGCGAAGCGTCGTTCCAGCGCGTCGAAGATGGAGGGCGGCGCCATGCCATCAGTCGACTGGGCGCGGAGGTCGCGCAGGCCCGGCAGCAGCGCCAGCGTGACGAAGGCGACGCCGCCGATCCACAGCACCACGCCCAGCACATGAAGGGCGCGCACCAGTGCGAGGTCGGACATGGCAAGACTCCTGTCTTCAGCCCTTGCCGCGCGCCATGGTCACTTGTCCGCTTTGCCGGCTTTGGCCGCCGCTACCGCCTTCGCCAATTCCTCATTGCTCTTGTAGTGCGGCACGCCGAACGCCAGCCGCTTGTAGCGCTGAATGAAGCTGTTGCTGCCCTTTACTTCATCGGTCCAGTATTTTTCGGCGAGCGCGAGGTTGACTTTTTTATCTAGCTCGAAGGCGTCCTTGCTGCCCTGGCCGCCGAAGATGTAGAGCTTACCGTCGATCAGCTTCCAGATATCGGCATCGCCGCCCCAGGGAATGCCGTAGGCGATGCCGTTGGCGCAGTAGCCGCCGAACTGCGGCGGGTAGCGTTGCGGCGCCTGGTCGAACAATGCCTTGTGCTCGGCGCTGGCGAACCAGAACGCGACGCCTTCATATTGGCTCTGGTGCTCGGCGCTGCCCTGACGATAGGCGCCGTCGGTGAAGTAGGCGACCACGTCGGCGCCCTTGAGCATGACGCGGTCTTCCGATGCCAATTCGACGGCGTTGACCGGCTTCAGGTCGCTGGACGGGTTCTGCACCTGCATGGGGCCGCACGCGGCGAGCGCCGCTACGGGTCCGCCAGCGCAGAGCACCCGCCGCGCGGCCGCGCCGAAAACAGTGGCTCGCCCCCTCGCGGTGCGGGCGCCGGAGTTGGCGGCCCGAGGAAGACGTGCAAGAAAGCGAAACCAGGGGGATGCGGCGTGGGTCATGTCGTGGTGGGTTGGTTCGAGGAATGGTCGGTCGGGGCGCGAGGCGCGGGCGGCGGACGATGCGCGGCGGCGGTCGAAGTCGGATTCGTGTGGGCCTGAGAAAGTTCGGCATAGGGCGCGGGCCACCCCAGCAGGCCACAGGCGCCTTCGCATTGCGCGCGCAGATCGGCTTCGTCTTTCCCGCCCAGGTGGATGATGCCGTAGCGGTAGCTGCCAAGCCACTTGAAATCGCGGGCGATCAAGGCTGCCGATTTGGGGTAGGAGAAGAACAGCCCGTCCGGGTAGGCGCAGGCAAAGGCGCGGGTCTGCGCGGCTTCGGGCCGATGCGCCCTCTCGGCCGGGTCGAATAGGCGGTAGACGAAGCTGGCCGCCGCGCGGCCGTGGGCGCGCCGCGCGGCAAGGCCTTCGGGTCGCGCCCGTGGGCCAGGGCCAGCCCGATCACGTGCATGTCGATCCCCAGCACCCGCAGGTAGAGGTCCGAATATTGCGAGGCCATGCGCGGGTTGAACTCGATCACCGTGAGCCGATCGGTCGCACTGTCGTGCAAGAACTCCATGTTGAACAGGCCGTGCGTGAAACCGACCGCCGTCAAAAAACGTTGCGCCACGTCCAGCGCGCACGCCTGCACGGCGGGCGGCAGACGGGTGGGCACCTGATGCCGCATGAACGCCTGGGTGCCGGGGTGCCGGGGTACATGATGGCGTCGACCACGCCGATGGCGCGCGCCTGGCAGCCGAACACATAACCGTCGAGGTTGAATTGCTCGGCCTCAACCGGTTCTTCAAGCAACATGCGGTGCGCGCTGGGCACATCACTGGGCAGACGCGCACGCGCCACCCGCTCGAACGGCTCGACCAGGCGCCGAATCACCCACAGTTCCGAGGCGCTGAATCGGGTGAGGCGGTGCAACTCGGCGTGGTTGTCGACCCGCCGCGCCAGCACCGAAAACGCCGCCTTCACCGGTTTGACGAAAAGCGGGTACCGCAAACCCTGTGGAATCGGGCCGCCGTACTCCGCGTCGAGCAGCTCGAAAGCGACATTGGCCTCGGGCGCTGCGCGCTCTAGCACCTGGCGCGCAAGGTATTTGTGCTGGCAAGCCAGGATGGCGTTAACCGGCGTCCCCGGCCAGCCCATGCGCTCGGCCAGCAGAGCGCGGCGGCCAGCGCGCCGAAGTGCTCCTGGTGCGAGGTGACGGCCTGCCAGCCGCGTCGCCGCGCGCGCCGCGCCAGCAAGTCCACGTAGCGCCCGATGTCGAGCCACGCCAGCCGCGCGTTGCCCGGAAAGGCGAACAAACTGAAACCCGATCGGTCGATCGCGATCCCCTGGGCCTGGCGGCGCGGGCGTGGCCGATGGCGTTCCAGTCGAAGTCGAACAGGATCAGGGTTCGGGGTGCGATGGGCATGGGCGGTGAGGCGGTCCTTGATTTCTAAGGGTAAACCATTGAGGTCACGGGCGTGTTCGGTCTCGGCCCCCCGGCGCGGCTTGCGCTTGGGGCGCGAAAATGCGCGGGCTGTTGCAAAGCGTGGAACCCCGACGCGGGCCGACGAACCCCCATCTCCTTTTCGACCATGAACCACAAGCGACTGTGCTCGACCCTGCTGCTGGCAGCCTTTTCCATCGCCGCCTGCGATTCGCCGCGAATCAACACCGATTCCACTACCGCCCATAGCGCTCAAAGCGCTCAAAGCGCTGCCGCCAAACCGCTCGAATTCGCGGACTTCGGCCACAAGAAGGTCGGCGTGACTTGCGTGCGCGACGCGTGCGGGAAAAGCAGTGCGCCCCATGAATTCAAGCGCATCGATCGCGGCGTCTACGTCGAATGTGTCGGGCTGAGCATCAACGACGGCATCGCCTCGTGGATCGGCGTGGACTTAGGCCGCAAGGAGCTGATCGAGATCCAGCGCTTCGCGGGGCAGCGGATCGGCTGGGCGCCCAAGGTTGAGACCACGGCCAGCGAGTTCCGGCGCGAGATCAAGAACGAGAAGTGGCATTGGATCGAGATCGTGTGCAGGCGCGAGCTGTCCGACTCGGCGTTGGCGGAAATCGTCGCTCGCGCCAACGAGTTGTGGGCCGCGAAGAGGTTGCTGCCACGATTGTCGAGCGACGTCTTCTACGAACTTCGCCTGGTCGACGGCCAGGCCGTGAAGCTAGTCGGCGGCATGGGATCGCTCCCCGAGCAGGCTGAACAACTGCACGCGCTGCTGCGCTCGATGCGCGCGCCGGAGTGGAAGCGCTGAATCGGCGCGAGCAGCGCGAGCGGCCACCAGTTTTATGAGGTTTTTTGGCCTTCACCGCTCGCCGGTTGGTCATTTGTTGCTACCAATAAAATAGCGAAACGCCAGCGGCGCCACGGTCGCACGCGCCCTGCGCTCGTTCATCGAACGCAGCCATCCGTGCCTCGAACCGGCCACGGCTCGCCGCATCGCCGCTGCCCCGACCCGGCGCCGTCGGCCGGTTCGCACTCCCGCCTTCTCGGTATTGCGCCCCGGCTCCGATGTGCTGAAAGTGAACGCTCTACCCCCACAAAAGGAGACGATCATGTTCAC
>JBDTRV010000311.1:0-4115 GCA_039931475.1 Burkholderiales bacterium
GCGGCATTCTGAAAGTCGTCGCCGTCAAGGCGCCGGGCTTCGGCGACCGCCGCAAGGCCATGCTGGAAGACATCGCTGTCCTGACCGGCGGCAAAGTGATCGCTGAAGAAGTCGGCCTGACACTCGAAAAAGTGACCTTGGCCGACCTGGGCCAGGCCAAGCGCATCGAAGTCGGCAAGGAAAACACCACGATCATCGACGGCGCCGGCAAGAACGACGACATCGAAGCGCGAGTCAAGCAAGTGCGCGTGCAGATCGAGGAAGCGACCAGCGACTACGACCGTGAAAAGCTGCAAGAGCGCGTGGCCAAGCTGGCCGGCGGTGTGGCGTTGATCAAGGTCGGCGCCGCGACCGAAGTCGAGATGAAAGAGAAGAAAGCCCGGGTCGAAGACGCGCTGCACGCAACCCGTGCCGCCGTCGAAGAAGGCATCGTGGCTGGCGGTGGCGTCGCATATCTGCGGGCCCGCCAGGCCGTGGGCACGATCAAGGGCGACAACCCGGATCAGGACGCAGGCATCAAGCTGATCATGCGCGCCGTCGAATCGCCGCTGCGCGAGATCGTGTTCAACGCCGGCGACGAAGCCTCGGTCGTGGTCAACAAGGTCTTGGGCGGCAAGGGCAACTACGGCTACAACGCCCAGAACGGCGAGTACGGCGACATGATCGAGATGGGCATTCTGGACCCGACCAAGGTCACGCGCACCGCGCTGCAGAACGCCGCATCGGTCGCATCGTTGATGCTGACCACCGAAGCCATGGTGGCCGAGTCGCCGAAAGACGACGCTGCTGGCGGCATGGGCGGCATGGGTGGTGGCATGGGCGGCATGGGTGGCATGGGCGACATGGGGATGTAAAGCGGTCACTCGAAGAACTTCGTTCTTCGAGTGGTTTTTACAGTTAGTTGAAAAAGGCCGGGGAACCCGGCCTTTTTCAATTGAAAGGCGCGCTTTCGCGTTGCTTCGCTTGCCGAGAGGCCACTCGCGCTTCGCGCTCGGGATCTTCTAGAAATCCGTCACCCAGCCGGCAAGACGCTCATTTGATGCGCGCTGCATCCGTGGTTGTTTTGCGGCCTGTGCGCCGACCCGCGGCGGACGTTCCGGCGAAATCAGGCGGCTGTCGCACAGCTTCATGTTCAGGAACGGGGAGCGGGGCATCGGTCAAGCCGGCAAATCTGGCCCTGATCTTGGCTCCGAAGTCTGTCGCAGGCGTTGCTGGCTGGTCACGTGCTGCACGCAGGATGTATCGCACTTCATCTTCCATAGAACGATTGCGCGCGGCAGCGCGCAGCCGCAGACGGCTCTTGGTCGAATCGTCCACATTGCGAATGGTAAGGGTGGCTATGAAAACCTTTCCCGCGAGACAGCAATGTGGGCATTGAAAGCAATGCTTGCACCCTCTTGAGGCCGATCGACGCCCGGAGTTCTTACTTCATCCCCATGCAATTGGCATAAAAAGTCACCGTCGCCGGCCAGTCCGAGAACACGCCGATCACGCCGACCAGCCGGGCCAGCACGTCGAGCGCCTTCAGCGTGTCGCCCTCGCGCTTCATGGCGCCCGCGACGCTTTGGTAATAGAAACCGGGCTTTCCATCGGCTAGTACACCGGAGCGCTCGAGCGACCAGGTGATGATGGAAAGGCCTGCGGCCTTCGCATCCTTCGCGTACTGGGACGGCACGATGTCGCCGCTGGCATCCAGTGCGAGCAGCGCGAAGATCGGCGGCGCCACGATGCGGATGCCTTGCTTGTGAAAGCCTGCCAGTTGCACCGCGTCCGGAAGGTCCGCCACCTTGGCCGCGTTGTCTAGAAACACCGCCTGCCGGCCAAACTCCGGCTCTTTCTGCAGCCAGTACAGCACGTCGTAGATGTCGAATGACTGCGGCCAGACCCGGCTTGCCGGCACGCCGGCCGCCTTGTATTCGTCGATCATCTTTTGCGCATAGGCCTGCTGCGTGAAGCCACCGAAAGGCATCTGCACGCTCGCCGCCTTCAGCTCGGGCGTCATGCCAACGCCCAGCTGTTTGAACAGCTCGATGCTCTCCTTGTGCGTCATCAAGGTGCCGCTCGTCGGGCCCGAGTAGAGGTCGGTGCGGAACGGCGCGGTGCCGTTCATGTACTCGGCCACGGTGCGGGCGCGCGGGTTGAACGCATCCATCTTGCCGCGCAAGGTCTTGAACTCGGCCAGTGTGATGTCGCTGCTTCGGCATTCGGCCGCGGCCGGCGTCAGAAGCTTGCCGTCGGCGTCGAACGTTGCGGGCGTGAACGGCTTGACGCAAGTCTTCGCGAGCGCAGTCGAGAGGATGTTGGTGGTGGCGGCCAAGTCGTTCTGCGCATGGCGGCACACCAGCTCATGATCCTTGGTAAAGGTCACGTCGCACTCGACGATTCCGGCCCCCATGCGCGCTGCCGCTTGGTAGGACTCCTTGGTGTGCTCCGGAAACTGTAGCGATGCACCGCGATGGCCGATCGAGAAGTTGGTTGGTTTGAAGTTGTCGCGCTCGGTGCAGGCAAGCAGCTGTTCCTTGAGCGGACCGGCGGCCATGTCGCCCACAAGGAAATACGGGCGCGGGCCGAGCTGCACCTTCGTGTGATGCAGCCGGTCGGCGGCTTCCGCCTTTTCGCGGGCAGCTGACTGGCGCCCGGCTTCGTCGCGTGGGGAAACAGACGGGCCAAGGACAGGCGCGGAGGCGGCGGCAACAACCATCGGCAGGTTGGCAGCCGCAACCATGACGAGTACAAGCAATTTCTTCATCGGGTTTTCTGGGGTTTTGTGAGTCGTCACATCGGTTCATGCGCGGTTGGCAAACGGGCTCGGCCAGTCACACGCCATGGCCATGGCATGACGCCTCGATGAAGCGGGCCGACCGATCAGGTCAGCCGCGTCCACCGATAGCGCACGATCTTCCCCGGCGGCGGATCAGTCGATCGCGCTCCGGACAACGTGAACGACATTCCGGCCGGCACCGTTCTCGGCGCGTCGATCACGGCCGTCGGTTTTTCGTTGTCGGTGATCACCACTTCGACCTCGGCGGGCTCGGACTCGTTGCCCGCATCGTCGGTCACGATCAATTCGAAGCGATGCACGCCCGGCACAAGCGGCGCGTTCGGCGAGACGGTGACTTCGATCTTGGGCTGGTCGGTGGTCAGGGGGCGGTTCGTTAGGAATTCCGACATCAGGTCTCCTTTTGCACGTTCGCTTTTTCATCGACCGGCGTCGCACCGGCAGGCCTGTTGCCCAGTCTACGCGGTGCGGATTCCAGGTCTAGCAGCTCGCCCCAGTTGCGCAGGTCGCCTGAATCGCCGATAACGCGAAGACGCGAACGACACCAAAGGCTTTTCGATGAACCTCAAGGAACTCAGCATCGCCACCTTCAACCTCTACAACCTGAACGAGCCCGGCCGCGCGCTGTATACCGACAGCCAGGGCTGGAGCCAGGAGCAGTACGACCTGAAGATCAGGTGGACGGCCTGGCAGATCAGGCTGCTCAAGTCCGACGTGTTCGGCTTTCAGGAGCTGTGGCACGCGAAGGCGCTGGCCAACGCGCTGGCGGAATTCGACATGGCGGGCGATTACGACATGTTGGTGCCGCCGAACGCTGACGGCAAGCGCATCGTCTGCGCCGCCATCGTGCGCAAGGGGCTGCTGGCCAGCGAGCCGAACTGGATCGCCGACTTCCCCGCTAAGTTCACCCTTCGCGCCACCGGCGACGATCCGCAAACGCCCTCGATCGACGTGAACATCCGCGGCTTTTCGCGACCGCTGTTGCACTTCACGATCAAGCCGCGCTCGGCCGAACCGGAGGTACACGTCTACGTCTGCCACTTCAAATCGAAGGCACCGACAAAGGTGTTCACCGAACGCTGGTTCAAGGCCGACAAGGAGACCTTCGGCAAGCACGCAAGCGGCCTCGGAGCCGCGCTGTCGACGATCCGGCGGACCGCCGAAGCCGCCGCGCTGCGCTTCATTCTGACCGAGCAGATGAAGGACAACGACACGCCGGTGATCGTGCTCGGCGACATCAACGACGGCCAGCTCAGCAACACCGCCAACATCCTGACCGACCAGCCGCGCTACCTACTGGGCGAATCCAAGGGCGGCGGCGACGTGGCGTTGTACA
>JBDTRV010000312.1:0-4094 GCA_039931475.1 Burkholderiales bacterium
TGTTTTCTTCGCTGCCAAGCTGGCCGTTCGGGAACAGGTCGACCTTGTGCTTGCCCCCGGTCTTCTCTTCAAACGCTTTCTTAAAGAATGTTCCGAGTTCCCACTGCGTGCTGCCTTGAGCGTCGCCAACAGCCACCTTGAACGTCGTGGCCGATGCGCTCGATGCCGCGAACAGCGCCACAGTGGCGAACATCGGGGCCGCGATGATGGTTCTGAATTTCATGCTTGTCTCTTTCTCGGTGCTGTAATGGCGGGTTCTCCGCCGGGGTTGAATGCCGGTCCCTTGCTATAGTTATAGAAGCAAAAAACCTATATCAGGCGCGCGAAAGCGCCGGCCTATCCTTGCGAAACGCGTTTTTGACGGCGATCTTTCCGTCCTTGAACGTGAACACATCCACCATGCGCGCCTCGACCCGCGAGCCGTCGGCCTTGGTGCCTTTGAAGGTGGTTTCCGAAACGCCGCGGTCCCCGCTGACGAAGTGATCGCCGTCGAGCCAGGCGGCATCCGGAAAGGTCTTCCAGGCTGCCTCGAAACCTTCGCGCACCTGCTCGCGCCCGATAAAGCTGCGGCCCAGAAGATCCGGCCCGGCGACCGCATGAAACTGGCAGTCATCGGTCATGAAACCCATCAACGCCTCGACGTCGTGCTTGTTCCATGCGTCGCCAAAGTCGCGCAGCATCTGAACGCTCACCTTGTTTTCCTGTGCCATGGTCATCATTCCTTTCGTTGTCGCCGATCAAGCAAAGAGCGCAGGTTAGTCACGAGCTCCGGCATGTCGTAGAGCCAGATTCGCACTAACGTTGGAGCCAGCTAGTATCGCTCTACTCTGGCCTCATCAGTTTTGCGCTTCTGGCGCTAGCCGTCAATGGGGTTGGACGTTAGGCTCGAGCCGTTCACCCGCACGCTCGGCATCCGCCCCGCATCACCTCTTCCTTGGAGTAACGACATGGACATCTCCTCCCCGACCCAGACCCGCGTCACCCCCTACGACCCGCGCTACGACCCGTTGGTCGACCGCACTCCCGGTGAAGGCAAGGACTACGCGCCGACCTATTGGGTCGCCACCGCCGGCGCTCCACCCGAGGACGACGGCCCCATTCGGGGTGACGTGGACACCGACGTCGTGATCGTTGGCTCCGGCTTCACCGGCCTTGCGACCGCGCTGTTTCTGGCGCGCGAACACGGCATCAAGGCGACGGTGCTCGAAGCCAATCGCGTCGTCTGGGGCTGCACCAGCCGCAATGGCGGCCAGGGTCAGAACGCGAGCGGGCGCCTCTATCGATCGCAGTGGATCGAGCGCTGGGGCAAGGAAACCGCGCTCAAGCTCGATGCTGAAATCCGCAATGGCTTCGAGACCTTCAAGAGCCTGGTGGCCGAATTTCCCGAATGCGAGCCGCAGCCAGGCGGGCACCTGTACATCGCGCACCGCGACAAGAAGATGCCGTTCTTACGCAATGAAGCGAAAGTCATGCGCGAAGTGTTCGGCTACGACACCCACATGCTCACCGCCGACGAAGTGGCGCGGCAGTACGTGCGCGATGCCGACAGCGTGGGCGCGATGCACGAGCCCGATGGCATCGGGGTGCATCCGCTCAAACTCGCGTTCGCTTACATGCGCAAGGCACGGGAACTCGGTGTGAAAATTCATCCGGCCTCGCCCGTGACCGCGTTCGAGACGAAGAATGGCGTGCATTACTTGAAGACGCCCGGCGGCACCGTTAAGACGCGCGCGGTCGGCTTTGCTACCGGCGGCTACACCAGCAACGGACTGCACAAGAGCCTCGATTCGAAGATCATGCCGATCCTGTCGAACTCGCTCGTCACACGGCCGCTCAACAAGGAAGAGCTGGAGGCCACCAACTTCAAGACCACCGAGCCGATCACCGACACCCGCACTCTGCGCAACTACTACCGCAAGCTCCCCGACAACCGGGTGCAGATCGGCAGCCGCAGTGCCATCACCGGTGCCGATGCGCCCAACCCGAAGCACATGGAACTGCTGGTCGGCGCGTTGCACCGCAAGTTTCCCGCGCTCAAGGGCATCAAGATCGATTACTCATGGTGGGGCTGGGTCGACGTGGCCCACGACATGATGCCGCGCGTGACGCAGCCTGATCCGAAAGAGACCGTGTTCTATGCGCTCGGCTACGGTGGCAACGGTGTGTCGTTCTCGGCTCATGCCGGAAGGCGCATGGCTGAACGGATCGCGGGCAAAAAGGACAAGACTTTTGAGCTGCCGATCTACGGGAGCGAGCTTGAATATCCGAACGCGTTCAACATGGTCCGCTCGCGCGCGTTCGCGCCGTTTCGCCGGCTCGGCCAGCAGTTTCTGTATCGGTGGTACTACCTGCAGGACGAGAAGTTTTGATGATGGATTGAGATCGGAAGGAGGCGCCATGGCGCTGCCTCAGGACCTCGCGTTTCGCCCCGCCCATGAACTCGCGCGCCTGCTGCGTCAACGCGAGATCGGGGCGGTCGATTTGCTGCAGCTCTATCTGGAGCGGGCCGATCGTTTCAATCCCGCGCTCAACGCGATCGTCGTTTTTGACACTGAAAATTCCATCCGCCGCGCGCGGGGAGCCGATAGTGCGCTAGCAAAAGGTGAGCATTGGGGCCCACTGCATGGCGTGCCGATGACGGTGAAGGAATCGTTCAACGTCCCCGGCCTGCCGACCACCTGGGGCCACGAGGCATTGAAAGGCAACATTGCGCAGGAGCCGGCCACCGCCGTGCGACGACTGCAGAATGCTGGCGCTGTTTGTTTCGGCAAGACCAACGTGCCCGTCCAGCTGAGCGACTGGCAGACTTTAATCCGGTCTACGGCACCACCAGCAACCCGTGGGACGTGGCGCGAGTGCCCGGCGGCTCGTCGGGCGGCGCGGCGGCCGCGCTCGCCGCCGGCCTCACCGCGCTCGAGCTCGGCAGCGACATCGGCGCGTCTATTCGCAACCCCGCGCATTACTGCGGCGTCTGGGGCCACAAGCCGACCTGGGGCGTGGTGCCGATGCAGGGGCACCAGTTGCCGGGCGTCGAATGCGCGGACGCCCTGGACATCGCGGTGGTCGGCCCACTGGCGCGCAGCGCGTTCGACCTGTCGCTGGCGATGGACATTCTGGCGAATCCGCTAGAGGCGTATGGGCCGGCCGGCTGGACCCCGACCCGCTGGCGCGATCGCGGCACACCGCCCAGCCGCACGCGCATCGCGGTGATGGAAGACGATGCCTGCGCGCCAGTCGATGCAAGCGTGCAGCAGGCCATCGCCGACTTGGTCAGCTTCTTGCGCAGTCGCGGCATCGAGGTCGACGAACAGGCGCGCCCGGTGGACAGCCGCGAAGCGTATGAAAGCTACGTCTGGATGCTGCGCGCGGCCACTGGCGTGCGCATGGATGCGCGGGCCTACGCCGACGCTCAAACACTTGCGCGCACCGACGTTGCCAACGATGCGGACTACGGCGTCTGGATCGCGCGCGCAGGCACGTCGTCGCATCAGGAATGGGCACGGCATGACCAGGTGCGGCACAAGCTGGTGCGCCAGTGGGCCACGTTCTTCGAGCGCTTCGATCTGCTCATCTGCCCGACGGCCACGACACCTGCGTTCGAGCACAACCAGAACGGCCAGCGCTGGGAACGCATGCTGGACGTCAACGGCAAGAAGCAGCCGAGCACCAACGGACTGTTCTGGGCCGGCTACTCCGGTCTGCCAGGCTTGCCGGCCACGGCCGTACCGCTGGCGGTAAGCGCACAAGGCCTGCCGATCGGCGCTCAGATCGTGGGTCCCGCGTTCGGCGATCCGGTGTGCCTGCGATTTGCGCAGTGGCTCGAAACGGAATATCGCGCATTCGTGCCGCCTCCGGGGTTCGATGGACCGCTTGTCGGGGCCAACATCGAGGCTGCGGCATGATCGATCCCGTCTTTCACGCGAACCCTTCTTGACGAACGGACCATGGCAAATAACCCGCAAATCGACGGCGCGCGTCTGTGGAGCAGCTTGCAGACCCTGGCTGAAATCGGCGCAACCGAGCTCGGCGGCGTGTGCCGGCTCGCTCTTACGGACGAAGACAAGCGCGCGCGTGATCTTTTCGTGCGTTGGGCG
>JBDTRV010000313.1:0-4092 GCA_039931475.1 Burkholderiales bacterium
TCGCCGACGCCGCCGGCCGCAAGGCCGAGGTCGCCGCGATCACCGAAGCCGCAATGCGCGGCGAGATCACCGACTACAAGGAAAGCCTGCGCCAGCGGGTGGCGTTACTCGAAGGCGTGCTGGAATCGCACCTGCAGCAGGTGTACGAAGAGCGGCTGCAACTCAACCCGGGCGCCGAGGCGCTGGTGGCAGCCTGCAAGGCCGCAGGCTTGAAGACGCTCTTGGTCAGCGGCGGCTTCACCTACTTCACCGACAAGATTCGCGACCGCCTCGGGATTGACTACACGCGCTCCAACGTGCTCGAAATCAAGAATGGCGCGCTGACCGGCAAGATGGTCGACCAGGCCTGGGGCGACATCTGCGATGGCGGTGAGAAGCGCACCATGCTGCTTGAAACCTGCGCGCACCTCGGCCTCGCGCCGCACCAGGCGATCGCGGTAGGCGACGGCGCCAACGACCTACCGATGATGAGCGTCGCCGGCTTGTCGGTGGCCTATCACGCCAAGCCGAAAGTGCGCGAGCAGGCGATGGTCGCGATCGACGAAGGCGGGCTGGATCGGCTGCTGGAGGTGATGCGGCTGACTTCGTGATGCCGGTGCCGTTGGCAATCCTCGGCGCATTGATCGGACGGCCGCGGCTTCGCGTCGTCGTGCGCATCAAGTGACTCCGCGCCCATGAACCTCATCACCTGGAACATCCAATGGGGCCGCGGCGTCGATGGAAGGGTAGATCTGAAACGCATCGTCGATCACGCGCTTCAGATGGCCGATTTCGACGTGCTGTGCCTGCAGGAGGTGTCGCGCAACTATCCAGGACTCTCGGGTACAGGCGGCGCGGACCAGTTCGCGGCACTCGTCGGGTTGCTGCCCGAATACTGCGCGATCAAAGGCATCGCGGCCGAACGCCACACGGCCGGCGTGGGCGTGCAGCAGTTCGGCAACATGATCTTCACGCGCTTGGCCGTCTTGCAGGTGCTGCGCCACCAACTGCCCTGGCCGGCCGACCCCGACACCGCAAGCACGCCGCGCATGGCGCTGGAAGCAGTGCTCGATGCGCCCGGCGGGCCGCTTCGGGTGACGACGACGCACCTCGAGTACTACTCCAAGCGCCAGCGCGCCGCGCAGATCGAGGCACTGCGTGCGATCCAGCAAGAAGCCGATGGGCATCGGGGCAACGCCGTCGATCCGAAGCGGGACGGCACGCCGTTCGAGGCGCGAGCGCGCACCGGCCGAGGCGTACTCTGCGGGGACTTCAACTGCGCGGAAGACGACCCGCTGATCGCGCGCCTGCAGGAGCCGTTCGCCGATGGCACGCCGCGCTTGCTGGATGGATGGCCGATCGCCCATCCGGGCCAGCGGCACGCCAACACGGTTGGCCTCCACGACACCCAGCAATGGAAGGGAAAGCAGCACTGCTTCGACTTCTTCTTCGTCTCTGCCGACCTTGCGCCGAAGGTTCGGACCTTCGTTGCCTGCGAGCAGACGCAGGCGTCCGACCATCAACCCCTCTTGCTCACTCTTGACTTCTGATATTGCTATTTGTTCGATAGCTATCAACTCATACTGGACGAGCGGTGAAGGCCAATTTGGCTTGTATTATTCGGTACCATGGCACCATGAACGGCCAGCGCGGTCCATCCCCCTTGCAGGGTTTGCCTGCATTGCTCCTTGCGCCCCCGGATGAAACACTGTGCGCAGCTTGCCGGCACCATCGCATCGGCCCGCGCCATGGTGCTTTCTGATCCAACCCCCCTTGGCCGACAGGCAGGTATTCATGACCCACATCCTTCACCGCCTTTTACGCCACAACCTGCCGACCGCGGTGGCGGCCTCCGGCGTCCACCTGATCGATAGCGACGGCCGGCGCTACATCGACGCATCGGGCGGCGCCGCGGTGTCTTGCCTCGGCCACGGCCACCCCGACGTGCTGGCCGCAATGCACGCGCAGATCGACAAGGTTGCCTACGCCCACACCAGCTTTTTCACGACCGAAGTCGCCGAGCAGTTGGCCGACACGCTGATCGAAAAAGCGCCGGCCGGCATGAGCCACGTCTACTTCGTCTCCGGCGGCTCGGAGGCGATGGAAGCGGCGCTCAAGATGGCGCGCCAGTACTTCGTGGAAATCGGCCAGCCAGAGCGCCAGCACTTCATCGCGCGCCGGCAGAGCTATCACGGCAACACTTTGGGCGCATTGGCCGTTGGCGGCAACGAATGGCGCCGGCGCCAGTTCGCGCCGCTGTTGATTCCGGTCACGCACGTGTCCCCCTGCTACGAATATCGGGATCGGCGCGCCGATGAAAGCCCCGAGCAGTACGGCCAGCGGCTGGTCGCCGAACTGAGCGACGAGATCGAACGCCTCGGCCCGCAAAGCGTCATCGCGTTCGTGGCCGAAACCGTGGTCGGCGCCACCGCCGGCGCGCTCACGCCCGTGCCGGGTTACTTTAAAGGCGTGCGCGATCTGTGCACCCGCCACGGCATCCTCTTGATCCTCGACGAAGTGATGTGCGGCATGGGCCGCACTGGCACCCTGCATGCTTGCGAACAGGAAGGCGTGGTGCCGGACTTGATGGCGATCGCCAAGGGCCTGGGTGGCGGTTATCAACCGATCGGCGCGGTGCTCGCGCAAAAGCATGTCGTCGATACATTCGAGCGCGGCAGCGGCATGTTCCAGCACGGCCACACGTACCTGGGGCATCCGGTCGCGTGCGCGGCGGCGCTGGCGGTGCAGCAGGTGATCGAGCGCGACGATCTGCTCGCAGCCGTGCGGCGCCAGGGCGAAGGCCTCGCGGCGCGCCTTCAGGCGGAATTGGGCGAGCATCCGCACGTGGGCGATGTGCGCGGACGCGGCCTGTTCCGCGCCATTGAACTGGTGGTCGATCGCAACGCGAAAACGCCGTTCGACCCGGCACTGCGGCTCGCCGCGCGCATCAAGCAGCAGGCGATGGCGCGCGGGCTGATGGTCTACCCCATGAGCGGCACCATCGACGGTCGCAACGGCGACCATGTGCTGCTGGCGCCGCCGTTCATCGTGAGCGGTGCCGATCTAGACGAGATCGTTACGCGACTAGCGCAGAGCATCGACGCCGCGCTCCAGGCAATCCCCTCGATCGCCGGTGCCGGAGCGACCTGACCCGCGCTGCTAGTATTTTTCCTCCCCCGGCTCCATCAGGACCGGTTCTTTCCCCACTCCACAAGGAGACTCGAAGATGAAGAAATTCCTGTCCAATCCAATCCGCACCGTGCTCGGCGCCGCCGCGCTGGCGCTTGCGCTGCCGCATGGCGCTGCCATCGCGCAGCAAAAGTTCATCACCATCGGCACCGGTGGGGTCACGGGCGTCTACTACGCGGCCGGCGGCGCGGTCTGCCGATTGATGAACAAAGATCGTGCCAAGCACGGCATCCGCTGCTCGGTCGAATCGACCGGCGGCTCGGTGTTCAACGTCAACACCATCCGCGCCGGCGAGCTGGACTTCGGCGTGGCGCAGTCCGACGTGCAATACAACGCATACAAGGGACTCAAACAGTTCGAGAAAGACGGCCCATTCACCGAACTGCGCTCGGTGTTCTCGCTGCACGCGGAGCCAATCACCATCCTTGCGCGCAAGGAAGCCGACATCAAGTCGATCGAAGACTTGAAGGGCAAACGCTTCAACATCGGCAATCCCGGCTCGGGCACCCGCGCCGCGGCGGATGAGTTGATCGCCGCGCTGGGCTGGAAGACCTCCGACTTCGGTCTCGTGTCTGAACTGAAGGCCGACGAACACGGTGCGGCGCTGTGCGACAACAAGATCGACGCGTTCATCTACGGCATCGGCCACCCATCCGCGAACATCCAGGATCCGACCACGACTTGCGGCGCCAAGCTGGTGCCGGTGACCGGCGCGGCCGTCGACAAGCTGGTGGCCAGCGCGCCCTACTACGCCAAGGTCGACATTCCGGGCGGCATCTATGCCGGCAACCCGAATCCGACGCCAACCTACGGCGTGCTCGCAACGCTCGTCACCTCGAGCAAGGTGGCCGACGACGTCGTCTATGAATTGGTCAAGGTCGTGTTCGAGAACTTCGACGACTTCAAGAAGCTGCACCCGGCGCT
>JBDTRV010000314.1:0-4088 GCA_039931475.1 Burkholderiales bacterium
GCCACGTTCAGGCCCGCGCGTGCCAGTTGCAGCGAGGCGCGCATGCCGGAGCCGCCGGCGCCGACGATGACGACGTCGAACTTGCGGCGAGTGATGTTCTGATTGGTGAAGCTCATGCGTGAAGTTTCCGGTAATGGCGTGTCAATCGAAGGCTCAGGATGGTCTGCATGACTCCGAGCGAGTGTGCGGGCCTCAGGTTGGGACGAGATGCAGGGCGGAATTCGCCGCCCATAGCTTCAGCTTGGGCAAGAATCTCAACGCCGCGGATCGCCCGATTTGAGGCAAGCGCGCGCCGCGATGGGTTTTGCAGACCATCCTTATAGGCGCCACAGGACCTGAATCGCCCAACCGGCGCAGCCGATCAGCCAGACGACCGCGAAAATCTGAAGCAACAGGCGCAGCCAGACCAGCGACGTGACGTAGTCCATCAGCACGTCGCGCACGCCGATCCAGGCGTGCCACGCGAGCGCGACGATCACCGAAAACGTTAGCACCTTCATCCATTGGGCGGCGAACAGCCCGGCCCACTTCTCGTAGCCGATCGGCCCCGAGGTGAACAGCAAATCGAACAGCACGATCAACGTGAACAGCGCCATCAGGCCGCCGGTGATGCGCTGCACCAGCCAGTCGCGCAAACCGTAATGGGCGCCAACGACCGTGCGCTTGGTTCCGTAATTGACAGACATGAATTTGGTTCCCGAAGTTGGAGGTCAGGGTCTGCAGGCCCTAATAAAGGCCGAACAGCTTGGCCGCGAGCACCAAGGTAAGGAACAGGCTCACGCCGAGCGTGACGATGGCCGTCATCCGGCCGTCTTTCTTGCCGGAGGCGGCGTGGCTCACGTCCATTCGGATATGGCGCAAGCCGGCCACGAAATGGTGCAGAAAAGCCCACAGCAGCGCTAGCGCCACGAGTTTCAGCAGAAAACCGCCAAACCCGTCATTGAACGCGGCAGTGAAACGGGCAAATGAGATCTCGGAGGTGACCGAGGTGTCGAACATCCAGACGATGAAGGGCAGCAACAAAAACATCAACAGGCCGCTGACCCGGTGCAGGATCGACACGATGCCGGCCAGCGGCAGTCGGTACTTGATGACATCCGTGAAGATGTTGATGTTGCGATATTCGGGGCGCTTCTTGGTCAGCTCTGTCATGGGTCGAAACTTTCGCAGGGTGATTGGATGGGCCAGCGCACCGATCGCGCCTTTTGCGGGTCGATCAAAATTCTATTGCAACCCGACAACCTGACACGGAAGTTGCATCGAACGTCCATTCGTGCTCGAAACCCGCTGCCGTGCCGACGCGTTTCTCGGCATCAGCCGAGCTTGTTGTGGTAGTGGTGCGTGTCGGTGCGATAAAGCCCCCGGCGCAATTCCATTGGAACATCGTTGTAAGTGCAGGCGACGCGCTCGACGCTCAACAGCGGCGTGCCGGGATCGACCCGGAGCAACGCGGCCTGCTGGAAGTCGGCCAGCACCGCCCTGATTTTCTCGTCGGCCCGCACCATGCGCACGCCGAACTCGGTTTCAAACAACGCATACATCGGCCCGAGATAGTCGGCCAGCCGCTCAGCGGTGAGTCCCTTGAACGGCTCGGCCGGCAGCCAGAGGTCCTCGAGAATGGTCGGCACTCCCACGAACGACAGGACCCGCCGCACCTGCAGTACCGGATCGCCATTTCTGATGGCCAGCGCGCGCGCAACCTCCGCGCCCGCGCGCAGGCGCCGGCAGTCGATGATTTCGCGTTGCGCCGGCCCTTCGCTCGCGGGGTCGCCGCTGTCCGGGATCAGCTTCAGAAAGCGATATTCGACGTGCTGCTCGGCATGGGTCGCGACGAATGTTCCCTTGCCTTGGCGCCGCACCAACAGGTTGTCGGCCGCCAGTTCGTCGATCGCCTTGCGCACCGTGCCCTGGCTCACGCGAAAGCGCGCGGCCAATTCGATTTCGCTCGGAATGGCTGCGCCGGGCCGCCATTCGCCCGCCTGCAAGCCCTTCAGAATCAGCGTCTTGATTTGCTGATAAAGCGGGCTGAATGCCGGCGTGGACAGCGCCGCCGGGTCGTCCTTGACCGGGTCATCCACGGGCGAGCCGTGGGCGTCGGTCGGTCGCAAAGGGATATCGGGCATGGGCTTTGGGTAACAGACTGAAAGGCTCGGTTCGTAAGCGTCGAGCAAGGGAAATCATATCTTATATAAGACATAAGACGATTGGGCCCTGTGGCTCGTTCAGCGCTAAACTAGAAAGTTAAATGCGAAGCCTGCCGGCTCGGCCGGGGCGTCGCCATCCCGGTTTTCGTATTCCTGTTGCTGCCCGTTCCTTTGATTGGAGAATTTCGATGAGCAAGAATCCCGTTCGTGTCGCCGTCACCGGTGCCGCAGGTCAGATCGGTTATGCGCTGGTGTTTCGCATCGCGTCCGGCGAGATGCTCGGCAAGGACCAGCCGGTCATCCTGCAACTGCTCGAAATTCCGGACGAGAAGGCGCAAAAGGCGCTCAAGGGTGTGATGATGGAGTTGCAGGACTGCGCGTTTCCGCTGCTGGCTGGCATGCAGGCGCACAGCGATCCGATGACCGCGTTCAAGGACATCGACTACGCGCTGCTGGTTGGTGCCCGTCCGCGCGGCCCGGGCATGGAGCGGGCCGATCTGCTGGCGGCCAACGCTCAAATCTTTACCGCGCAGGGCAAGGCCCTGGACAAGGTCGCGAGCCGCAACGTCAAGGTGCTGGTGGTCGGCAACCCGGCCAACACCAACGCCCACATAGCGATGAAAAGCGCGCCCAGCCTGCCGCGCGAGAATTTCACCGCGATGCTGCGGCTCGACCACAACCGCGCGCTTTCGCAGGTAGCAGAGAAGATCGGCGCCAAGGTCGGCGACATCGAAAAGCTCACCGTCTGGGGCAACCATTCGCCCACGATGTATGCCGACTACCGCTTCGCCACGGCGAATGGCAAGAAGGTCAAGGACCTGATCAACGACCAGGTCTGGAATGCCGACACCTTTCTGCCCACCGTCGGCAAGCGCGGCGCGGCCATCATCGAGGCACGCGGCCTGTCGTCCGCCGCATCGGCGGCCAACGCGGCGATCGACCACATGCACGACTGGGCACTTGGCACCGGCGGCAAGTGGGTGACGATGGGCGTGCCGTCGAACGGCGAGTACGGCGTTCCGAAAGACATCATCTTCGGCTTTCCGGTGACCACCGAGAACGGCAAGTACAAGATCGTCGAAGGTTTGGAAATCGATTCGTTCAGCCAGGAGCGGATCGACAAGACGCTCAAGGAATTGACCGACGAACAGGCCGGTGTCGCTCACCTGCTCTGAATTTATTGCTATCAAAGTTGCAGTGACCCATCCGCGCGACGTCTTGCTCGGCCCGCAGGCGGCCGCTGCGGCATTGCCGGTCTGCGACCACTACAGTGGAGTCGAGCAACGCATGAGAAAAAGCCTGCAACTGCAGGCCGAGATGACCGAGGAGTTCGGTGCCTGCGTGTTCGACGTGACGCTGGACTGTGAAGACGGCGCGCCCGTCGGTGGCGAGGCCGAGCATGCCGCCATGGTGGTGGCATTAGCGTTGGCCGCCCCGCCTGAGGCGCGCGTGGCCGTGCGGGTCCACGCGGTAGACCACCCGGCTTTCGAGCAGGACATGGCCGTGATTGGTGCCCAGGCGGGCCACCGGCTGACCCACATCATGGTGCCCAAGATCGAATCGGTGCGCGACATTATTCAGGTCGAAAAAGCACTCCAGCGCGCGTCTGCTCTGCATCTACCGCTACATGTTTTGATTGAATCGCCTGCCGCCGTGCAGCGCGCATTCGAAATCGCCGCGCAGCCACGCGTGCAGTCCCTGAGCTTTGGGCTGATGGATTTTGTGTCCAGCCACGGCGGGGCCATTCCGGGCGATGCCATGGGCGTGGATGGCCAATTTGCCCACCCGCTGGTGGTGCGTGCCAAGCTTGAGATCGCCTCCGCCTGCCATGCCCACGGCAAGGTGCCGTCACACTGCGTAGTGACCGAGTTCGCCGACACCCAGGCCATGCAGGCGGCAGCCGAGCGTGCGGCCCGGACCCTGGGCTTTACCCGCATGTGGAGC
>JBDTRV010000315.1:0-4053 GCA_039931475.1 Burkholderiales bacterium
CCACCGACACCTGCGTGCCGATCTCGCGGCTGGCCGACTGCCTGCTCGATTCGGTCGCCGAGGTGGATGCGAGCGGCATCCCGTACTTCCTCGTTGGCCACGTGGGCGACGGCAATTTCCACTTCGGCTACCTGCTCGACCCGAATATTCCGCAGGAGCGTGAGACGGCCGAGGGCCTGAACCGCAAGCTGGTGGCGCGTGCGTTGGCGCTCGAAGGTACCTGCACCGGCGAGCACGGCATTGGCCTGCACAAGATGGATTTCTTGATCGACGAAGCCGGGGCGGGCGCGGTCGATATGATGCGCACGATCAAGCGCGCGCTCGATCCGAAGAACATCATGAATCCGGGGAAGATTTTTTCGGTTTGACCGCCCCGCGCTGCTATGTGCAGCGCGCCAGAAGCCACAGTGAAAATGCCCGCTATCGCGGGCGCGTTTCGTTGGAGGTGGCTCCAACGCAACGCGGTTCATTGAACCCGCGGCCCTCCAAGTTGCCCGCGACTATTTGGACCAGCACGGAATTTTCAGGCGGGCTTTGGCCCGGGCTTGGCCGGGCCGCAGGCGCAGCCCCCGGTGAGGGGGTAGGCGAAAGCCGAGCGCCAGCGCGCGAAGTCTGGTGGAGAGCTTGAGTTCCCCTGGGGGAGAGAGCTACCTGCTCCTGATCTTGCGGCCCGCAGGCGTGCTGCCGCCCTGCACGCCCAGCGTCCCGCCAGTGCCCAGGCCTCCCTTGACTTCCTGCGCGCGGTAGTTGCGCAGCGTCTTGACCATCTGGTTGTACGAGTCGATGAAGGCAGCGACCAGCACCTTGCCTTCGGGTGTGCGGGTGTAGGCACTCGCGCCCTGGTAGCCGGCGCCGTTGAACATGCCACCGAACACGTTGAAGTCGGTGTTGCGCGCGCTGCCCTCGGCGGAGGCCAGTTGGACGCCGGAGCGGTTGTCGATCAAGGTCAGTACGGTCGATGCGTCGTTGAATTTCACGCCACCGGCCACGCTGCCGGCCACGCCGCCGAGCGGTCCCAGGAAACGGCCAAAGCTCGAGACGGCGCCGCCGATGCCGCCGGTGCCTTGTTCGCTGAAGGTGATGGTCGGGTTCATGGTGTAGTCGGCCGAGACCATCTGGCCCTTGCCGAAGTTGCTGCCCTGACGCATCTCGCCGCTGGATTCGAGGGCGCGCTCCTGCATCATGTTGTTCATGGCGCGGCCGCGCTCGACGATCACGAAGCAGTTGGACTGCTGCACCAGCATCCGCAGGACCGGAATCGTGCTGCCGAGCTTGTAGCTCTGAAGCCGGTAATACCAGGGCGAGGTCTGGTCTTCGACCATCGCCAAGGTGCCCAAGCTCGCGTCGCAGCGTTCAAGCTGCGAGTTGGCGTTTTCGGTGGTCGAGCCACCGGCCGCCCCGGTCGCCTGGGTCTTGGCTCGAGCATCGCCGATCACCGGCATGGTGGCGTCGCAGCCAGCCAACGTGGCGGCGCCGGCCGCGATCAGGCAGTAAACAACAGTCTTCATCAAACAATCTCCGTGAGCGTTGGGGTCGGTGCGACAGCAGCTGCGTCGCCAAAAGTGTGCATGAGGTGCTTTAAGTATATGCAAGTGAACATCAAAAGATCGACAAAAAAAGCGATCGGCCGGTTGCGTCAAGTGGTGTGGGTCGATTGCCGCAGCCGGTCGATCAGACCGTTCAATTCGTCCAGCGAGCCGAACTGGATTGCGAGTTCGCCCTGCTGCTCGATCCGTCCCGCACGTTTGACCCGCTTCTTGGTCCGCACTTCGACGGCGGCGGCGAGCAGGTCCGACAGTTCCTCCTCGGCCTGGCGCACGTCGGCTGGTTTCTCGGGCTGCGTGCGAATCGCGGGCGCAAGGGGGTCCGCGCCGATTCGTTTGACCAGGCGCTCGGCTTCGCGTACCGACATTTTCTTGGCCGCGATCTGGTGGGCGGCGGTGATCTGGGTTGCGCGGTCGAGCGCAAGCAGTGCGCGCGCATGGCCCATGTCGATGTCGCCCGCCATCAGCATCGTCTGCACCGCATCCGTCAGTTGCAAAAGCCGCAACAGGTTGCTGGTGGCGCTGCGCGAGCGCCCGACGGATTGGGCGGCCTGCTCGTGAGTCTGGCCGAACTCGGTCACGAGCCGCTGCAAGCCCTGCGCTTCTTCGAGCGGATTGAGTTCTTCGCGCTGGATGTTCTCAATCAGCGACATCGCGGCCGCGGATTCGTTCGGCACTTCGCGCACCAGCACCGGCACCGTGGTGAGGCCAGCCAGCCGTGCCGCGCGAAACCGTCGTTCGCCGGCGATGATTTCATACTTGCCGCTATTGGGGCCGTCGGCCAACCGCCGCACCAATACCGGCTGCAGGATGCCCTGGGCCTTGATGCTCTCGGCCAGCTCGTACAGCGCGCCTTCGTCCATGCGCGTGCGCGGCTGATAGGCGCCCGGCACCATTTGGTCGAGCGGCAGTGCGCGCGGAATGTCAGGCGTTTGCGCTTGTGTGGCCGCCGGCTCCTGAACCCGTGGGCCAAGCAGGTTTTCGAGGCCGCGGCCGAGGCCTTTTGGTTTTTTGGCGGTGACCATTGCTTGAAGCTCTCGGGTAAGGTCAATCGGAAAGGAGATTGCTACTGAATTCGTAGCAAAGCTCGATGATTTGACGAGCGGTAAAACTGTTTTTTGATGCGATTTTCAGAGCAGATCGCCACGGTCGATCAACTCTTGGGCAAACGCAATGAAGGCTTGGCTGCCGCGCGCGGACGGGTCGAACACCACGCCGGGCAGTCCGTAGCTCGGCGCCTCGGCCAACCGCACGTTGCGCGGGATCACGGTGTCGAAAACTTTGTTGCCAAAATGCGACTTGAGCTGGTCGCTGACCTGTTGCTGCAAGGTGATCCGGGGGTCGAACATGATGCGCAACAGGCCGATCAGCTTCAGATCGCGGTTCAGGTTGGCGTGCACCTGTTTGATCGTGTTGACCAGATCTGTCAGCCCCTCCAGCGCGAAATATTCGCACTGCATTGGCACAATCACGCCGTGCGCGGTACACAGGCCGTTCAAGGTCAGCAGCGACAGGGCCGGAGGGCAATCGACCAGCACATAGTCGTATTGGTCCTGAACCGCATGGACGGCGGCACGCAAGCGCAGGTCACGGCGCTCGAGATCGACCAATTCGATCTCCGCTCCCGCCAGATCGCGATTGGCGCCGACCACGTCGTAACCACCTTGCTCGCTGCGCTGCGTCACCTCCGCGATCGACGCGGATTCGAGCAGCACGTGATAAACGGTGCGTTCAAGCGCCCGCTTGTCGATGCCCGAACCCATGGTCGCGTTCCCTTGAGGATCGAGGTCGATCAGCAGCACATGCTGGCCCACCTTGGCCAAGCCTGCGGCGAGATTGATCGCGGTGGTGGTCTTGCCAACGCCGCCTTTCTGGTTGGCGACGCAGAAGATGCGGGCCATCAGGTTCGGCCGGCACCGAGGTGCTGATGGCGGCGAGCGGCTGCGGGGGATTGGGGTTCGGTCATGGGTGCGGCAAAAAGTCGTTATCAGCGAGTTTACGATGACGCTGGTAGGGTTCTTCAGCTGCCTGGTGGCGCGGGATCTTTTTTTCTAAGCCACACGATGCAGCGCTCGGCGTCCAGCGTCGGCACTGTTAGTTGTTCCACGTGAAACACCTCAACCGTCGGGGATAGGGCCGAAATTTCCTCTGCCGGGACGCGGCCTTTCATCGCCAGCCAGAAGCCGTCGTGGGCCAACACTCTTTCCGTGAGCGTGACCAAGTTGGGTAGCGAAGAAAAGGCGCGCGATGTAATCACCTCGAAGCGACACGCCCCAGCCTGCTTGTCCAGAGATTCAACTCTGCCGTGAAGCGCCTGCAGATTGGGCAACCCCAACTCCGCCGCGACCTGCCGGACAAATGCAGCTTTCTTGCCCACGGCGTCGATGCACGTGATTTGCAAGGACGGGCAGCAAGCCGCGATTACGACGCCCGGCAGCCCCGCACCGGATCCGACGTCAAGCAGGCGAATCGTTCGCGTCGACGTCTGTCCGCCATCGAGTTGCGCGAG
>JBDTRV010000316.1:0-4042 GCA_039931475.1 Burkholderiales bacterium
AAGCTGGGCCAGAGATTTGGAATACGTCACGAAAAAGCTCTTTGCCGGCTGCACCGACGCGGTTTGTGGGCGAGTTGGCCCCCGGTAGCAGCCCCGGCCCCCGGGGCGAAACAGAAACAGGATAGCGCGGCGATGCCTCGAACGTATCGCCCCTCGGTCAAAGCGGTCGCGCAGCGCACGGTTGGCGCGGCGCGATCAGCATCCGAACGGGCCAATCGCCGTGGTCACTCTCCCCAGCGCTCGTCCCGACCATGCACGGTTACGGCGCCACTCGTGCAAAAGGCCCGCGGACGCGGGCGCTTTCACCGGGACAATTCGTCCCATGCAACCGAGCAACGCACTTGATCCGGAAGACGGCAGCTACGAAGAGCTGCTCGCGATGTGGGCCGACCTGGAAGCAGGTCTTTCAGTCGTCCTCCTGGCGCCGGGTCACATCCCGGATTTTCAGAAGAAGATCGGTCAATACGACGGCTGGATGCGCGGCCTGCTCGAGCGCGACACCGACATCGCGCTGTATCTGCTGTTTCAGCTCGCGGCAACATCGACCACCGGCTACAGCGCCTCGCATGCGCTGGTGTGCGCGGTGCTTTGCCACATCACGGCGCTCGAGTTGAAGCTGCCGGCCGCCGAACGTGACAGCCTGGTGCACGCCGCGATGACGATGAACGTTTCGATCACCTCGTTGCAAAACGAGCTCGCCGTCCAGTCGGCAAAGCTCAGTGGTTCGCAGCGTGCGGCGCTGCATCAGCACGGCGCTCGAAGCCGGAAGGTGCTGGCCGATCGCGGCGTCGCCGATCCACTGTGGCTCGACGTGGTGGCCGCCCATCATGATGAATTGGAAGGCAGCGGCGCGGCCAATCTCGCGCCACAACCGCGGCGCCTGGCCCAACTGCTCCAGATGATCGATCGCTATGGCGCGATGATCAGCCCCCGCAAATCCCGCTCGGCTCGCAGCGTCAGCGAGTCGCTGCGCGAGGTAGTCACGGGCCCCGGCGGGCGCCGCACCGAACTTGGCGACGCGCTGGTGCGGGCAGTGGGCGTTTGTCCGCCCGGCTCGTTCGTTCGTTTGACGAACGGCGAGACAGCGGTCGTGCTGCGCCGCGGCGACTCTCCGGAAGACCCGGTGCTCGCGGTGCTGGTCGACCCGCAGGGGCGACCCACCACGCCGCCGCGGCTGCATCAAAAGTCGGCCGGAGCGGCATCAGTCTTGGGGGCATTGTCGGGCTTGGACGGTCCCTCGGAAGCGGGCCGGTGGACATCCGGCTGAATCACCGCACGATGGTGCAACTCGGTTTGTTCGCGGCCCGCAAGTCACACCGCGCCGCACCCGCCTGATCGATCGCGCATCGGGAAAACGGTAAGCGCCGCCGCTCGCCGACTTGGCATCCCGTGTTACGCGCTCGCACCGTTCACGTCTCACGAAACAGAAGTGGCCAATTCCAGCAGGCCCATTCCTGCAGGGGCTGCGGAGCGGGCTTGGCCCGCCTGCGGGGCGCCGCCAAGGAGGAGCAACTGTCGCCCGGCCGCTCCGAAGACAGTTGCTCCCTCCCCAGGACGCGGGCGCCTCAGTCTGCGACCCCGGGCTGACATACAAGGGCGAAAGCCGAGCTTCGCCAAGCGAAGCCTGGGGGTGGGACTATCTCCAGACCGGTTCTGCCCGGCGTGAATGCCAGTCGATCGGATCCTGTTGCAGCACCACGTCGATATCCAGGCCCAGCGGCACGCCGACCTCACCCGGGAACGTGACTGTCAATTCATTGCCGGTCAACCCCGCCTCGCGTGCGCTGGCACGCCAGGCCGACAGGTGCAGCACCCCGGCGAGCGGCTCGTAGTTATCCGCTCCGAACGGGTTGTGCTGGTGCTTCAGCGCATCCACCAGGCTGTCCGGCCAGTGCCATTTGCGCGCCAGGCCCGCGATCACGTCGGCGTGGCAAAACCCCAGCAGGCGCCGCTCGGCCCTGGCGCGAGCCAAGCCCAATGGCGGCGCGGTCGTCTGAATTTGCACCACCCGCGGCGCCTGGCCCAGGATCACCAGTTCCCCCAGCGCATGAACGATGCCCGCCGTGTACGCGGCCGAAGCGTCCAAATGCAGGGTGCCGGCCAGCGAGCGGGCGACTTTCGCGGTGTTCAGGCTGTAGCGCCAGAACGCGCGCAGATCGATGCCCCGCACCGGCTGCAGTGCGCCGCTAACGGTGGCCGCCTGCGCCAACGCGCGCAAATGAACCTGATCGAGCACCGCCAGCGCTTCCGAAACGCTGCCCACGCGCCCGGCAAGACCGAACTTTTCCGAGTTCGCCCACTGCAGCGCATGGGCGGACAGGCCTGGATCGCACCCGATCCACTGGCAGAGCTTGCGAAGATCCGGTTCGGCGCGATTGGCTTCGTTGACGACGAGCGCCACCATGCGCGGCATGTTCGAGAACGACGGATCGCGGGCCAGCAGTGCATCGAGCGCCGGAGAGTTAGTTTCAGTTGCAGTTGCAGTTGCTGTGAGCACGGGCGCCAGGATCGGGTTCTTGATGATTTCCAACTATTGTAGGAATCATGTCGATCGAATCGCGCTAAACCAGTGGCCCCAAAAACGCCGCCGCGCGAGGAAAGTCACGCGGCTCGCGGCTCAAAAAGGCCCGTTGGCAAAGCTCGCCGCCATTGTTTGCGCCGCCGCAGCGCAAACGCTCGTTTCGAGCACGGTGATGCGCCACAACAGGATCAGGATGTTCGGATCCTCCAGGTGATGGAACTGATCGATCACGTGCGGCTGCGGCGGGCCGAGCCGCTTTGCGAATGCCACGAACTGGGCGGGCGTGAGCGACTGTGCGCGCAGCACCAGCACCTGCGCCGCATAGAACGCCTTCTCTACTTCGGCAAACAGCTCGTCCGTCAAGCCGTTGCCAAGGTCGACGCCTTCGACTTCGACACCAAACCCCTTGGACAGCGCTCGCGTATTCAGCATCGGGCCCTCTTCGCCTCATTTGACGAATTTCGGCATCAAGGTGCGCGGCAGCCACAGCAGCAGGTCGGGAAACAGGATCACGATCAGCAGCACCGCGAGCAACGGAACGAAAAGAATGGCCGTGTCTCGCACCGCCTCCTTGATTTTGATGCCCCCGACCTGGCAGACGATCATCAGGCACAACCCGTACGGCGGCGTGACCAGACCGTAGGCGATCGAGATCACGCCGATGATCGCGAAGTGAATCGGGTGCATTCCCACCTTGTCCGCCAGCGGCGCGAGGATGGTGCCGACGATGATGATCGCCGGAATCGCGTCGATGAAGCAGCCGATGAACAGGAACGCGGCAGCCGTGATGAAACCGACGCTCGTGATGCCGCCGCCCCACGACGCGACCGCCGTGACGACCAGTTGCGGGATGCGAAAGTACGCCAGGATCCAGCCGAATGCCGACGCGGTGCCGATGCAAAACAGCGCGATGCCAGCAAAGCGCGCCGAATCGTAGAACGTGTGGCGCAGTTGCGCAAGATCGAGCGTGCGGTAGATCAACACGCCCAGCAGCAGCGCGGCAACCGTGACACTGAGCAGTTCGCGCCAGGTCACCCGCGGATGGACCGGGTAGCCGCGCCGCTTCGCATACACGTACACCGTGACCATCAGCGACAGCGCCATCAGAACACCAGGCAACACGCCGGCAACGAACAGCCCGCCGATCGAGACCGAAATCACGCCGCCCCAAACCACCATCAAAATCGATGGCGGAATGATCACGCCGAGCACCGCGGCGCAGGCGATGAGCGAAACGGCGAACGGTGTGTCGTAGCCCTGCTTCTTCATCGCGGGAATCGGCACGCCGCCAACCCCCGCGGCCTCGGCAGTTGACGAGCCCGAAATCCCCGCGAACAGCATCGACACCAGCACGCTCACATGCCCCAGCCCGCCCGGCAAATGCCCGACCAGAGCGCGCGACAGGTTGACGAGCTTCTCGGTGATGCCGGCGGAGTTCATCAAATTCGCGGCCAGCATGAAGAACGGAATCGCGAGCAGCAAGAACGAGTTGTACGACTTGAGCATCTCGTTGAGCAGCAA
>JBDTRV010000317.1:0-4032 GCA_039931475.1 Burkholderiales bacterium
CCAGCAGCCAGTCCAGACGTGATTCTTTCACGCTATTCCCACCACCATCATCAGAGCGCATCACCCGCGCCAGCACAAAAATAATCAGTGCCATAAACGGTGCCATACTGAATGCCGTAGCAACCCCTGGACCAAACTGCAGCCTGATAATTGCCTTTTCATACGCGAGGATGGAAAACAACCGCGTTGCTCCGCCGGGTCCACCACCAGTCATGAGATAAATCAGACCAAAGGTGTTAAAGGTATTGATGAACGAGAGCAGCAACTGAATGCCGACGATGACCGGAAGCGCCGCGACCATCACCGTGCCCGCGGTTGCTGGCCGCATGCCCGAATCGGGGCCGACCCAGTGCTGCAAGCCAAACAGGCCGCCGAACAGCAACAGCGCGATGCCCAGCAGCAGTTCGACCGACGCCACCGAAAACCCGCGCAGATAGTAGTTGTAGAAGATGCGCTTGACGCTGTTGCGCGCGTGTCCGATCGCGAATTGCAGCGCGGTGCGTCCGATCTTGATATGGGACACCTCATCGGCGTAGACCGCGCGCATCGGCACGTCGACCACCACCGCGCCGACCAGGTTCAGGCGGAACAGCAGGTCGGATTCAAAGAAATAGCGCTCGCTCACCTTCTCAAGGCGCAGCCGCTCCAGCACTTCGGCGCTGATCGCGGTGTAGCCGTTGGTCGGATCGAAAATCGACCAGTAGCCGCTGGATATCTTGGACAAAAAGGAAAGGCCCATGTTGCCGATCAGGCGCACCTTGGGCATGGAAAGCACGTTCTCGGGATGAAAGAACCTGTTGCCCTTCGTGTAGTCGGCCCGGCCCGCCGCGATCGGCTCTACGAAGCGTGGCAGCAGCGTCGGATCCATCTGGCCATCGCCATCGATCTTCACGATGCAGTCGAACCCGTCGGCAAGCGCCGCGCGATAGCCGGTGATGACCGCGCCGCCAACGCCCAGAGTGCCCTCGTGGTAGAGCACCTTAACGCGCGGGTCGGACTGGGCCTGTTCGATGAATTTGCCGCTTTGGTCGGGGCAGGCATCGTCGACCGCGTAGATGCGTCCGACCTCGCCCCCGATCCGCGCCAGCACCCCCAGGATGTGGTCGCGCACCCGAAAACACGGAATGACCACGGCGATGCACAGGTCTGCCGAGGTGGCGTCAGGCGCGGCATCGCGAACGAATGGCACGACAAGGTCGTCCACCGGGATGGTCCTCTTCATCGAGCCGAAGGGGCGCGAAACACCCAATAACGCGCCACCGTGAAGCTCACGAAGAACAGCGCGCCCTCGACGCCGATCTTGACCGCGGCGAGCCAGTGCGTTGGATCGGTGGCTTCCGGCCGCAAGCCGGCGCCCAGGCTTACCAGCGCGGTGCTGGTCAACGTCAACGATACCCAGGCCACGACATGGCGCAGCACGACTGGCCCGCGAATGCTGCCCACGCCGCCCCGTTTGAACGTGAGGGAATAGTTAAGCACGAACCCGAGCACGGCGGCAAACGCACGCGACATCAGATTGGCCGGCGCGATCGGAACGTCGGCATTGGTCAACAGCAGCAGCACCGCCGTATCGACCACGAACTGGGTGAGGCCGAATGCAAAATACAGAACGAGTTGACGGGCGATCATCATGAGTTCAGCCCATCCCGGCGGGGCCAACAAAAAAGCCAACCCGCTGAGGTTGGCTTTGCACCGAAACCTGCGGGCTGGCCGCGCTTCGAGAAAACTGGTGGCCTGGGGCGGAATCGAACCACCGACACGCGGATTTTCAATCCGCTGCTCTACCAACTGAGCTACCGGGCCAAGCCGGCAAGTATAGCAGTTGAGGCGGCGGCCGCGGCACCGTTCAGGCGCGCTTGGCGCGTGCCAGATCGACGCCGAGCTGCTTCAGTTTGCGGTACAAATGGGTGCGCTCGAGGCCGGTTTTTTCGGCCACGCGGGTCATCGAGCCGCCCTCTTGCGCGAGGTGAAATTCGAAGTAGGCGCGCTCGAAGCCGTCACGCGCCTCGCGTAGAGGTTTGTCGAGATCAAAATTCTGCTGCGCCAGCGGTCCCTGCTCAGCCGGTTGCGGCAAAACCTGAAACCCGGCCATCTCGGCGCGAGCGTTTGGGCTCTGCGACACGGCAGTTCCGGCAAGCCCGACCTTGACCGGCAGATGGCGCGCCAACCCCTGCTCCACTGCCCGCAAAAGCCGTTGTAAGGTGATCGGTTTTTCCAGAAAGGCCTGGGCGCCGATGCGCGTCGCTTCGACAGCGGTATCGATCGTCGCATGGCCGCTCATCATGATCACCGGCATCGTGAGCAATCCGGTGGAGGACCATTCCTTAAGCAGCGACACTCCGTCGGTGTCGGGCATCCAGATGTCCAGCAGCACGAGGTCCGGGCGCGCGGCATTGCGCGCGGCACGGGCTTGCGCCGCGTTCTCCGCGAGTTCGACGTTGTGCCCTTCGTCGTTCAGAATTTCCGACAGCAGATCGCGGATCCCGAGTTCATCGTCGACCACCAGAATGTTTGCCATGTTGAGAGTGCTGTCCGCCGCAAGATTCAAGGCGCTACGAGGCGATGGGCATCACCCCGGCGGCGCTTGAGGTATCGGGAATGATAGCGATACCTGAGCGCCGGCCGGGTTTCCATCGATGACGCGGTTGGAAAGCTCGATCCGAGCGCTGTGCTCATCGGCAATTTTCTTGACCACCGCCAAGCCAAGGCCCGTGCCTTTGGTCTTGGTCGACACATAGGGCTCGAAAGCGCGCTTCAGGATGGCCTCGGGAAATCCAGAGCCGCTGTCGGTCACGGAAAGCCGCACCCGGTTGGCCGATTCGGACAGCAGCGTGCGCACGGTGACTTCGCGCGAGGGGAGGCCTTCGGTCGCGTCCTGCGCGTTTTGCAGCAGGTTGTGGATCACCTGTCGCAACTGCTGCGCATCGCCCAGGATTGGCGGGCAGGCCGGGTCCAGCTCGGCATTGAGCGCGACCTCCGGGTCTTCCGCCGCGTACAGATGCAATACTTCGTCGACCAGCGCGTTCAGATCGAGCGGCTGCAGCACGGCCGCCGGCAGCCGCGCGAAATCGCGGAACTCGTTGACCAGCCGCTTCATCGCCTCTACCTGGTCTACGATCGTCTTGACCGACTTGGTGACCACCGCCTGGTCTGGCCCGTCGAGCTTGCCGCCAAGTTTTCGCTCGAGCCGCTCGGCCGACAACTGGATCGGCGTGAGCGGGTTCTTGATCTCGTGCGCCAGCCGCCGCGCCACCTCGCCCCAGGCCTGCGCGCGTTGCGCCGACACCATCTCCGAAACGTCGTCGAACACAAGAAGCCGAGCGTCTCCCGGAAGCTCCGCGCCGCGCAGGATCAGGTTTATGGCTTCACCTCCCACGCCCGGTTGCGCGGCTCCAAGGTCGAACGACTGCTGCCAGTGATCCAGCGCATGCTGGTCCTGCCGTGCGAAGAAGTCGTCGAAGTGGCCTTGCACGCTCTGCGCGAACGAGTCCAGCCCCTCCACTTCCGCCAGCGGTCGGCCCACGCAAGCGGCCAGCGGCGTGCGCAGAATGCGCGTGGCGCCCGGATTGGCCGAACGGATCACGGCTTGCCGGTCGAGCACGATCACGCCCGCCGTCAGATTGTCGAGAATGGTCTGCAAATTGGCCCTTGCGGCATCCACCTGCACGATGCTGCGCTTTTCGGCCGCGCGCGCGTCGGCCAACTGCTGCGTCATGTCGGCGAACGATCGGGTCAACCCGCCCAGTTCGTCCTTGCCGAGCAGCACCGCTTTGGGCGAAAGATCGCCTTGAGCCACCTGTCGCACGCCTTCGGCCAGCACCAGCAAGGGTCGCGCAAGCTGGGTGCCGAGCAACACCGCCAGCAGCACGGCGCCGAAGATCGAGAGGAAAAGACTCAAGGTCAGTGTGCCGATGTACATGCGGCGCAGGCCGGCGCGCGCCAGCACCCGCTCCTGATATTCGCGGTTGGCTTCCTGCACCGCGACCGCGTTGACAACCAGCGCGGTCGGCAGCAACTCGGTGATCTGCAGAA
>JBDTRV010000318.1:0-4031 GCA_039931475.1 Burkholderiales bacterium
CGTTAGCGCTCCAGAGCACCACGTCGCTCGCGTTGATCTGGCCGCGGATTCGTTCGAGCGCGAGCACCGCGGAGGCATCGGGCAACTCCGAGAGTTGATCGGCCGCGGCGCGGGTCTTGGTGGCCAAGTCGTTGGACAAGGTGTCGAGCGTGGCGCGGCCCAGGTTCAGGCCCGCGTCGAGCGCGCCTTCGACCTTCACGTCAAACCAGCTTTCGATCGAGCGCGTGACGAACTGATAGGACACGACGTACACCAGAACACCCGGGATCACGCCGACCAGAGCGAAAATCGCCGCCAGCTTGATCAGCAGGCGGCTTCCAAACTTGCCGCGCCGAAGGCGCAGCCAAAGTCTGAGCGCGGCCCAGACGATCACCAGACTGAGCAGCGCCGCGACCACCACGTTGATCGCGAAAATCCATGCGTAGTTGCGCTCGTACAACTCGCGGTTGTTGGTGGCCTGTGCGAGCATGAACATCAGCACTAGACCGAGCGCGGCAAACAGCGCGACGACCACGCCGAACGCATAACGGCGCGCGCGCGATGTCCGGGGTGCAAGCCGGGGAGCCGGCGGCAGTGCGGCGGGCGGCGGGGCCGCCGGGGCGGCTTCAGGCGGCTCTGGCGTGCTCAAAAAGGCCGTCCCCAGCACTTGTGGCAGCGCCTGCGTTTCTCGAATCGGCCGACCGCTCGCCGGCGGCTTCTCGACCCACAGCCAGCCCAGCGCGGTGAGACGCCGGCATTCTCACTTTGTTCGCTCCGGAGGCAGGCGCAGAGTGCGGCTGGCGGTCAGGTTCCACTCGCCCTGCCCGACCGCCCCGATCTGGAACGGGCGCGGCAGTTGCGACAAGTCGAGCCGGAAACTGAAATCCACCCAATAGCGCACTTCCGGCTCCATCTGGCTGTGATCGGCAATCTTCCAGCGCGCAATGCGCTCGATCGCCTCGACCGCCTCATCCATCGACTCATAGTGCTGCGACAGGCTGACGCCAACGCCAGGGTTGGAGAGCGGCTCGGAGCCGACGTTCACGCGCCAGCGCCGGGTCAACGGCAGGTAGGCGAGCCGGAAATAGCGCTCGCTGAGCGCAACGCGCTTGTCGGTCCAGTACCAGCGGTCTCGCAAGAGCGCTGCTTCGGCGACAAAGAACATCGGAATGCCCTTTTCAAGCGCGTCTTCAACGATCCCGGGCAGCTCCAGTTGCAAAGTGGCTGTGAGAAAAAGGCCATCGGCGTCGCGCTCGAGTTCCATCTGCGCGATTTCGGGTTCGCCCTGCGCGTTGGCAGCGCCGCCCGGAACTCCAAGCCCAATGACCACGCTCAGCATTGCAATGGTCAAGGCGCGCACGAGCCCGCGCCGGCCCGAAAACTCAAGTCGGGCGTTTTTTTTGAAGGAGCGCGTAGAAGAAACCATCGGGTCCACCACCGGCATTGTCCCGGACGGATGGGCCAAGGGCAGCATTGCCGGGCAGCAAATGGCCTGGGGAGGCGCACAACATGGCGTCATTGTTGCGCGCAAGAAACGTTTCTATTTGCGCACTGCCTTCAGCCCGGAACACCGAGCAGGTGGCATACAGCAGCCGCCCGCCGACCGCGAGCAGTGGCCACAGCGCCTCAAGCAATGCGGACTGGACAGCCGCAAGCTGTGCGATATCGCCCGGCCTGCGCAGCCAGCGCACATCGGGATGGCGCCGCGCGATCCCCGAAGCCGTGCACGGAGCGTCGAGCAGGATAGCGTCGAAAAGTCGGCTTTCGCACTCTGTGTGCCACCATTGGTCTGGCCGCCCCGCGTCAGCGACGAGCATCGTCGCGGAAAGCGACAGTCGGGCCAGCGTTTGTTCGATCCGTTCGCAGCGCTCGCGATCGATTTCGATGGCGACGACTTCGCAGTCGGCCAGCTCCAGCAGGTGGGCGGTTTTGCCGCCGGGTGCGGCACACGCGTCAAGCACGCGCAGCCGGCGGGGCGCGGGATCGCCACTCTCGTCCAGCACGCGCAACGGGCGGGGCGCAGTTTCGCCCCTTTCGTCCTGCCCATGCGCTGGATGCGACGCCCGCGACGGCGAACGAGCCAGCAGCAGCGGCGCCGCCAGTTGCGCTGCCGCGTCCTGCACCGAGACGATGCCTTCGGCAAAACCAGGAATGCGGTCGACCGGCAGCGGGCGGTCGATCACCACGGCGAACGGGCCGACGCATCGCGCTTCGATGCCCAGGTCGGCCAAGCGGCTCAGATAACCGTGCACCGACGATTTGCGAGTGTTGACACGAAGCGTCAGCGGCGGGCGGGCGTTGTCCGCTTCAAGAATCCGTTGCCAGTGGTCAGGATGATCGGCTCGCACCTGTTCGATCCACCAACGCGGATGATTCCAGCGCGCCTCCGGTTCATCGTCGGTCGCGGCCACCAGGGCGGCACGATCGCGCAAGAACCGGCGCAGACAACCGTTGATGAAAGCGGCCTGCGGCCTGGTCGTGCGTTGCCGTTTGGCCGCTTCAACGGTTTGATCGACCAGGGTGAAAGCCTCGTAGCGTTGATCGTCTTCCCGCCACAGCAGCGCCAGAGCGCAGCAAAGCAACGAGTCGACGGCCGGCGGCGGAGCGCGACTGGCCAGTCGTTGCCGCAGTGCCCGCGCCCGGCCAAGCTGGCGCAAGGTGTCCAGAGCGATAGCCTGCGCACCTGGCCTCAGAGCGGGCTCGATCGCCTCGAGCGCCGGTGCGCTGCCGCGGCCATTGCTTACCGCGGTCAGAACGGAAGCCGCTGCAGCCAGTTGGCGCCACAAGGGCGGAGCTAACGGATTCACGCTCCGGGCGCCTCAAAAAAACCCGGGTCGGCACGGGAGCGGCAAACGGCGGCGGGCCCCACGCCGATCATGGCTGCAACGCGCCTGCCCTGCGCAGCCCGAACAGCGCCGCGATGATCGAGGCGGGAAACTGCGCGATGCTCGCGTTGTAGAGCGCCGCTGTCTCTTCGAACTGTGCGTTGGCGTGAGCTTGCCCGGCGGCGACGGCGTGCCATTGCGTCGCTTGCTCCTCGTCCACCGCGTTTTGCGCCGAATCGGACACATGTCGGTCCCACGCCAGCGTCAGCACCGCATCGGCGGCACCGAGTGAGCGCAGCGCATCGACTTCGAGCGGGCGCTCGTGTGCCGCCGACAGTGCGGCGCCGAATTGCCGGGCCGCCGCGATCAAGCCGCCGGGCGCCACGCCAGCCGCCGCCGCAACGGCAGCGGCTGGCTCGACGGTCAATTGCCCGGCGACCCGTTCGGCCAGCGCCTGCCGCCGGCGCAGTTGAACCAGCAACTGCGCAAACGCTTGCCGCGCGCGGGATCGCAGCCGAACCAGCCGGTTGTAGGCGCCGACGGCCCAGCACAGCAACAGCGCGCACGCAATGGCGAGCGTCAGAGCAACAGGCATGGCAGTGCGAATAGAGCAACGAACAAGATAAAAATCGCAAATCAAGAACGAAAAACGCCTCAGACGCCCGTGGGCAATGACTGAGGCGCTATCGAACTAAGAGTGAACTATCCCCTACTCGGAAACCACTCCCTCACTGGGCTCAGCCGACTCCGGCGCTTCGGACGACTCGGACGCCTCGGACAACTCCGCAAGCTCCGCCGCCTCGGTTTCGGCAATGGCACGGCGCTCGGCGTCGTCCATCTGATCCTTGGCTTTGCGGGCTTGGTGGTAAGCCATGCCGGTGCCAGCCGGAATCAACCGCCCGACGATCACGTTTTCCTTCAGGCCACGCAACTCGTCTCGCTTGCCCATGATCGCCGCTTCGGTCAGCACGCGGGTCGTTTCCTGGAACGACGCGGCGCTGAGGAAGCTGTCGGTGGACAGTGACGCCTTGGTGATGCCGAGCAGGAGGTTGGTGAACGTCGCCGGCTGCTTGTCCTCCGCGCGCAAGGCATCGTTGGCGTCCAGCATCTTCGAGCGTTCGACTTGTTCCCCCGCGATGTAGTCGGAATCGCCAACGTTATCGACCACGACCCGACGCAGCATCTGGCGCACGATCACCTCGATGTGCTTGTCGTTGATCTTCACGC
>JBDTRV010000319.1:0-4025 GCA_039931475.1 Burkholderiales bacterium
GATCGCGGCGGCGCTGGCGGCCGGCAACGTGGTGCTGGCCAAACCGGCCGAGCAGACGCCGCTGGTCGCGGCCGAGGCGGTCCGGCTGCTCTGGTCGGCCGGCGTGCCACGCGCGGCGCTGCAACTGTTGCCCGGGCCGGGCGAGATCGTCGGCGCGGCGCTGGCGGCCGATGCGCGGGTGCAAGGCGTGCTGTTCACCGGCTCGACCGACGTGGCCCGCATCCTGCAACGCACCCTGGCCGGGCGGTTCGGGCCGAACGGCCAGCCGGTGCCGCTGGTGGCGGAGACCGGCGGGCAGAACGCGATGATCGTTGACTCGTCGGCCTTGGTCGAGCAAGCGGTGGGCGACGCGCTCGCCTCCGCGTTCGACAGCGCCGGCCAGCGCTGCTCGGCGCTCAGGGTGCTTTGTCTGCAGCGCGATATGGCCGATCGCGGCATCGAGATGCTGCTGGGCGCCATGCGCGAACTGCAGCTCGGCGACCCGCGCCGGCTGGCCTGCGACGTTGGCCCTGTGATCGACGCCGAAGCGCTATCGAATATAGAGCAACATATTGAGGCCATGCGTGCGCGGGGCCGTCGTGTCACTCAGATTTCTGGTGTTCCGGCGGAATTGGGCGCGCGCGGCACCTTCGCCTGCCCCACCGTGATCGAGATCGAGTCGCTGGCCGAACTCGAGCGCGAAGTGTTCGGGCCGGTGCTGCATGTGCTGCGCTACGACCGCGCGGCCCTGCCCGACCTGCTCGAGCAGATCAACGCCACCGGTTACGGCCTGACCCTTGGCGTGCACACCCGCATCGACGAGACGGTCGCGCAGGTGGTGCAGGCGGCGCATTCCGGCAATCTTTACGTGAATCGCAACGTGGTCGGCGCGGTCGTCGGTGTGCAGCCATTCGGCGGCGAGGGCTTGTCCGGCACTGGCCCGAAAGCTGGCGGGCCGCTTTATCTGTTGCGGCTGTTGGCTGCGCAGCCGGCCGATGCGGCACGGCGCGCGGTGGAGCACTCTGGCAGTGCGGCACCGCTGCCCATGGCGGGACTTCAGCACTCTGGCAGCGGCGCCCAGCCAGCGGTCGAAGCGCTCGCGGTCTGGGCCAGCCAGAACCAGTCGCACGATCTTGCCGACATTTGCAAAAAGCTTGCCGATGGTTCACCCATGGCCCCGTGGCGCACCCTTGCCGGCCCGACCGGCGAGGCCAACCTTTACGCGGTGTGCGGCAGGGATTCGGTGCTCTGTCTGGCGGAAACGGACGAGCAGCACCTTGCGCAACTGGCCGCCGTGCTGGCGGTGGGTGCAAGCGCGATCTGGCCGGCCAGCGCGCTATCGCTATGGCAACGGCTGCCGCACCAGGTGGGGCAACAAATCGCGCTGGCCCAGGATGTCACGGCGAGTGGCGTTCATTTCGATGCGGTGCTGCACGCCGGCAGCGCCGAGTCCGCGACCCGCCTCGCCGCACGGCTGGCCGAGCGGCCGGGGCCGATCGCGCTGATGAGCCGCTGGCCGCACCAGGAAGCTGGTGCGCCGCTCGCGCGCTTGACGGTCGAGCGCTCGCTTTCAATCAACACGGCTGCTGCCGGCGGCAATGCCAGCCTGATGACGATCGGTTGACCCCGACGTCGACGCGTGGTCGTTTCTCTTGGTGCGGTGTAGGAGCCGACGCCTTTTTGCGTGGTCGCACCACCAGCCTGCCCCGGCTCGGGTAACGTAGACCAGCGTGGAAACGACGCTTGCCAAATCAGTGACATGCGATCGGATGCAGCCCGAGCGCTACCCTGAAGCGGTATTCAAGCATTAACAAGGAGCGATCAATGGCAACAACAGCAAGGCCGGATGGGCCGAACCCGACACCCGGGGCATCCTCCGGGACCTCTCATGGCGGCGCCGGCAGCGCGTCGAGCGGCCTCGACGACGCGGCGCGGGCCGTCAAGGAACGAGCCGGCGCGATGTACGAGGACGCCAAGGACACCGCGAAGAGCCGTCTGAACGAGCAGAAAGACGTTGCCGCTGGCGGCATCGACGACATGGCCGGGGCATTGCACGACGCGGCCAAGCGGCGCGACCAGAGCGAGGGCCACGACATGTTCGCCGACCTCACCGATTCGGCCGCGAGCGGTCTCGATCGGCTGTCGGGCGCATTGCGCAACAAGGACGTCGGCTCGATGCTGCGCGACATGGAATCGTTCGCGCGCAATCAACCGGTCGCGTTTTTCGGCCTCGCGCTGGCGGCCGGATTTCTCGCGGTGCGCTTCCTCAAAGCCAGCGACGATAACTCTCAAGCTGCCTACGACGATGACCGCTATTCCGGCGGCAGCGTCCGCGGCATGTCGGCCAACCGGCTGGGCGGTAACACCTTCGAGGAGGACTCATGGAAAACGCGCTGAATACCCCTGATCGAGCCGCAAGCCGCGCAACCGGCGCCGATCCGGCTCAACCCGATGGCTCGGCGCAAGGCGCAGAGCGCAACCCCGAATCGATCAGCTCGCTGTTTTCCGACCTTTGGCGGCAGACGACGACGCTGATCGAGCAGCAGGCATCGTTGGCCAAGGCAGAGGCGTCGGAGAAACTCACCCAGATCACCGTTGGCGCTGGCGCCGTCGCGGCAGGTGGAGCCGTGCTGTTCGCCGGTTTCATCGTGCTGCTGGGGGCGGTCGTCAACGCGCTGGCGCCGCTGTTGCCCCCCAGGCTGGCGCCTTGGCTCGCGCCGGCAATCGTGGGCCTGGTGGTGCTGATCATCGGTTTCATCATGGTCTCGGGCGGCATCAAGGCGCTTAAAGCGCAAAACCTAAAGCCGACCCGCACCGTCGAATCGTTGCGGCGTACCGGCGACATGGTCAAGGAGCACGTATGAACGACGAAGAGCAAAGAAGTCCGGACGAGATCCAGGACGACATCCGGCGCACGCGCAGCCAACTCGACTCGACCTTGAGCGCGATCGAGCGCCGGCTCGAGCCCAATCGCCTGATGGATCAGGGTGTCAACTACCTGCGCAATCACGGCGCGAAAGAGTATTTCGTCAACCTCGGCCGCTCGGCGCAGGAGCAGCCGCTGCCGCTGGCGCTGGTCGGCGTCGGTCTGGCCTGGCTGATGACGAGCAGCCGCCGGAGGCGGATTCCGCCGGCATACCGGCTCGGTATGGACCCGTCTCTCAAACGGCGGTCGGCTTCCAGCTGGGACGATGCGGCAACGAGCGTGCGGCATCCAGCGCAGGGCGCGCGCGGCGACCTGGTCGACGCATCGGGCCGGGCGATGGATTCGGCCATCGACGCGCGCGACCGTGCTTCGGACAAGGCGCACGAACTGCGTGACGGCATTTCGCACGCCGTTGACCGCGTCGCGCAGACGGCAGCCGACGCGCGCGACAAACTGTCGCATGCCGGCGACCGGGTCTCCCAGACCGCGCGCGACGTGGCCGACAGTGCCCGCGAAACCGCGCGCCATGCCGGTGAAACCTTGTCCGACGTGCAGGCGGCCGCCCGGGAGCGGGCGCGCGAAGCGGCACGGACCGCGCGCCATGGTGCCGAGCGCGTGAAAACCGGCTACGAGCAGTTGGTGCATGAGCAGCCGCTCGCGTTGGGCGCGATCGGTTTGGCCATCGGCGCGGTGCTGGCCGCCTCGGCGCCACGCACCCGCCGCGAAGACCGCGTCATGGGCAGCGCGAGCGATCGTGCGTTCGACGAGGCCAAGGAAGCCGGTCGCGAACAGTGGGAGAAGGCGGAGAGCGCGGCCACGGCAGCGGCCACGGCTGCGAAAGACGCCGCCGTCAAGGATTTCAAGGCGACAGAAACGCGCGCGGGCAGCAGCTCCTCGGGCTCGGCGGCTGCGACGTCGGCGCAGAAGTCCGCCTCTGGCGCAACGACCGCCTCTTCTTCACCGAAGCCTTCATCCGGCGACGCGGCGGGCGCCGAAGCCAAGCCGCCGCCATCGCCGTTTCCGACTTCCGAGTCGGTGGCGGCTGGCGGTGCGGCGGGTGGATCTTCGGCAGGTTCGGGCGCGACCGGGTCATCCTCTAGCAGTCCAGCGGGCAGCAGCC
>JBDTRV010000320.1:0-4014 GCA_039931475.1 Burkholderiales bacterium
CGCGGCCCACTACGGCGATGCGTTCGAGGAGGCGCGCGGCTTCGGCTGGGATGTGCAAGAGCCCGCTTTCGATTGGCAGCGGCTCAAGAAGAACCGCGCGGCTGAAATTTCGCGGCTGAACGGCGTCTACGAAGGCTTGCTTGGTGGCGCCGGCGTGCGTTTGCTGCGCGGCTGGGCGCGGCTTGCCGATGCGAACACGGTGGAAATCAGCGGCGAAGGCGGCTCGGCCACCCAGCGGCACAGCGCCAAACACATTCTGGTCGCGACCGGATCGAAGCCCACGGTGCCCGATTTTCCCGGCTGCGAACTCGCCGTCGTTTCCGATGCGCTGTTCGACCTCGAGCCGTTCCCCAAGCGCCTCGTGGTCGTCGGCGGCGGCTACATCGGTTGCGAATTCGCGTCGATCTTCAACGGGCTCGGATCCAAGGTAACGCAAATCTATCGCGGCAAGCAAATCCTGCGCGGCTTCGATGGCGACGTGCGCAACTTCGTGGCCGACGAGATGCGCAAGACCGGTGTCGATTTGCGGCTCGAGACCGACGTCGATAAGCTGGCAAGAAGCGCCGGCTGCATCGCGCTCACGCTCAAGAATGGCGAAGTGATCGAAGCCGATTCGGTGCTCTACGCCACCGGCCGCGACCCGAACGTTAAGGGGCTTGGCCTCGACGCGGTCGGCGTGAAGCAGGACCCCAACGGAGCCGTGGTGGTGGACGAGCACTACCAAAGCTCGGTGCCCTCGGTCTGCGCGTTGGGCGACGTGATCGACCGGATTCAGCTCACGCCCACCGCATTGGGCGAAGCGATGGCGCTGGTCGACCGCCTGTTCGGCAACGCCCAGCGCGAGATGAGCTACGACTTCATCCCAACCGCGGTGTTCACCCATCCGAACATTGGCACCGTCGGCTACAGCGAAGACAAGGCGCGCGAGAAATTCGGCGCCGTCACCATTTACCGCACCGACTTCAAGCCGCTCAAGCACACGTTGTCCGGCAGCAACGAGCGCACCATGATGAAGCTGATCGTCGAGGACAAGACCGATAGAGTGGTTGGCCTGCACATGGTCGGCGCCGATGCGGGCGAGATCGTGCAGGGCTTCGCGGTCGCCATGAAAGCCGGCGCGACCAAGGCGGTGTTCGACAGCACGATTGGCATCCACCCGACCTCGGCCGAGGAGTTCGTGACGATGCGGGAACCGGTGCGCGCGGGCTGAGCGGCGGCTCGTCAGGCGCCTTCTATTGCAAAAACCACGCCCTCTTCTGTCACGATGCTTCCCATCGTCATCGCCGTCATCGCGCCATTGGCCAGGAGGACGTCGAACTCGGAGCCTGGCATCGGGCGGGCGAAGAGATAGCCTTGCTGATGGAAGCAACCGTGGTCGAGCAGGAATGCCGCCTGCTCCGTGGTTTCGACTCCCTCCGCCACCACTCGCAGGCCGAATTCCCGGCCCAACGCGATAACCGACCGCGCGATCGCGCTTTCACGCCCGCCAAGACACGCCTCGGCGACAAATGCGCGATCGATTTTCAGCTCATCGACCGGGAACAGCTTCAGGTAGCTCAATGACGAAAAGCCGGTTCCAAAATCATCGAGCGAAAGCCGGAATCCTTGATCGCGCAGTTGCTGAAGACGCAGCACAGCCAAGTCGGCATTCTTCATCAGCATCGATTCAGTCACCTCCAAAGTCAGAGCTGCAGGATCGAGACGATGCCGGACAAGCAACTCGCTCAACTGTTCGTTCAAACCGTCGCGAACGAAGCTTGGACTTGCGAGGTTGACCGACACCGGCACGTCGCACAAGCCGCGATCGGCGCGCTTGCGCAGGTCGCTACAGGTCGTTTCAAGCACCCAGTCGGTCAGCGGCAAAATGAGACCGCTTTCCTCCGCCAGCGGAATGAACTCCGCTGGCGACAAAAGGCCGCGCTCTGGGTGTTGCCAGCGGACCAGCGCTTCGGCCCCGACGATCTGGCCACAGCCAGCATCGACCTTTGGTTGGTAGTACAGGCGAAGCTGCCCTTGCGCAATCGCGCGTCGCAACTCGCTTTCGCGAGAAAGCAGCAAACTCGCCGACGCATTCATGGCCTCATCGAAAAAGCGCATCTGGGCGCGGCCAGCGCTCTTGGCTTCGTACACCGCCTGCTCGCCACAGCGAGCCAGGGCCTTGGGCTCGATGGCATCCCGCGGATACATGGCAATGCCGACGCTGGCGCTGACCGTAAGCTCGCGACCCTCGACTGCGACGGGCTTAGCCAATGCCGCCATCAAGCGTTCAGCGACCTGCGCCGCCTGGCGGTCGCAATCCACATCCACCAGCAGCACCGTGAACGCGTTCCCACCCACCCGGGCAACGCAAGTGTCAGTGACACGGCTCGTCAGTGCCATGTCAGTGTGGCGAACCGAAGCCTGCAGGCGTTCGGCGAGTAGCTTGAGGACCCGGTCGCCCCCAGCGTGCCCAAAAGCGTCATTTACCGACTTGAATCTGTCGATGTCCACATGCAGCAGGGCACAGGACCGACTCAGACCCGCCGCGCGCTCGAGCGCCGGGGCCGCGAGTTCGGTGAAAAACTGGCGGTTCGGCAGGCCAGTCATGGCGTCGAACTGACTCAGTTGGCTGATTCGCCGCTCCGCTTCGACCCGTTCCGTGATGTCCTGGGTGATGCCCTCGATCGCGACTCGCCGTCCGGCAGCGTCGAGAACGGCCTGAGCTTGTTCAAAGACCGCGCGCTCGACGCCGTCGAAGCGATGAATCCGGAAGTTCATCTGGTAAGGCGTTCCTATTTCCGCCGCCGCCTGTCGAGCAGCTTGCACCGCAGGCCGATCGTCAGGGTGGACGAGCTGCAAAAAGGCCGCGGGCGAAATGCGAGCCGCGGAGCGGCCAGGTGCGCGAAAAATGGTTGCCAGCGCAGCTGAGCAGTTCATCCGCTCGCTGTCGATGGCGATCTCCCAACTCCCCATCATGGCAATGTGCTGGGCCCGCTCGAGCTGCTGACGACTCCGGACGGCTGATTCAGTGGCCGCCGCCGCTCGCAGCGCGTACCGCACCCGCTGTGCCAGCAATGTCCAGTTGATTGGCTTCGCGATGAAGTCGGTTGCCCCGGCCTGGTAGGCCTGATCGATCGATTCGCTGTCATTGAGGCCGGTCAGCATCAGAATGGGAACGCTGACACCCTTGGGCATGGCGCGCAGACGCGTGCAGGTCTCGTAGCCATCGATACCGGGCATCATCACATCGAGCAATACCAGTGAAAACTGCTCCGATTCGAACGCGGAAATGGCCTCTTCGCCGCTTCCGGCCACCGTCACCTCGAAACCGGCGTGGCGTAGCGTGCGCTCGGAAATGCTGCGCAGCAGAGGATCGTCATCCACCACGAGCAGGCGGTTCGAAACTGGCTTGACGGTCATCATTCGGACGGGCTCTTCTACGGTTGTATTGCACTGGAACAGTTCCAACCTTGATATTCGGTCGGCCTACTCAGAACTTGAGGAGGTGAGCGATCGGTTTTGCGCGGCGTTTGTGCATTCGCTCATCTGATGGCGCCTGAGCGCCTGACTTGGGCAGCAACCCCGGCGACTACCTCCAAGGGAGCATGAACCTCATGCAGCGAAACCGAGTGCTTCGTCACTCGCTTCCGCAGCGTTTCCCGTCGCCAGCAAGAGTCTCGATCGCGCAGCGCGCAGCCGGTCAAGCCAGTCGGGCGCAGCCGGTCGCCCACTATTTATGTCTTGCTCGTATCCGGCCGCAATGGCTGCCAATTCCAACGCCCCGACTTGCGCACTGGACGATTTCAATGTGTGAACGCAGCGCAACAGCGTGGGCGCATCCGGCCCGGCGAACGCCAACTCGAATTCGTCCAGGACCGCTGCGCTGGCGGACTCGAAGAGCTGCAGCATTTCCTGTGGGAACCGCGGCTGCGAACCGTCGGCCACCATTGGCAGCTTTGCCAGCACGTCAGGATCGAAAATCAGTCGACATGGCTCCGAGTTCGCGATGCTGGCTGTTCCTGACGGCGCTTGTGC
>JBDTRV010000321.1:0-4008 GCA_039931475.1 Burkholderiales bacterium
TCGCCGCGCATCAGCGTGATGCCGGCCGCGTGCATCGCGACGTCGGTGCCGCTGCCCATCGCCATGCCGACGTCGGCCGCGGCCAGCGCGGGAGCGTCGTTGACGCCGTCACCGACCATGGCCACGACATGTCGGCCACCCGCCTTCAGTTCGCCGATTTTCCCGGACTTGTCGCCCGGCAGTACATCGGCGATCACGTCATCGGCGCCGATACCGATTCGGCGCGCCATCGCAAGCGCCGCCGCGCGGTTGTCGCCGGAGATCATCACGACGCGCATGCCGCGCTCCCTGAGCAGCGCGAGGGCTTCGCGCGCACCAGGCTTGGGCTCGTCCCCAAAAGCCAGCAGCGCACGCATCCGCAGCGCCTGGCTTTCGTCGCGCTCCATCACGCACGACAAGGTCGCGCCTTCGGCTTGCAGCGTTTCGATTCGCGTGGCCAGCGCACCTTTTGATGCGCCAAGCTCCGCCGCCCACCGCAGGCTGCCAACGAGCAACTCACGGCCGTCGGCTCGCCCCTCGGTGCCGCGGCCGGGCACAGCCCGTACGTCGGAAGGGTCGGACCACTTAAGCCCGCGTTCCCTGGCTGCATCGGTCACCGCGCGTGCCAGCGGGTGTTCACTGCCGCTTTGCACGCCCGCAACCGCTTTGAGGAGCGCCGCTTCATCGACCCCCTCCGCGACGACCAGCGCGGTCAGCCGCGGCTTGCCCACGGTCAGGGTGCCGGTCTTGTCGAACGCGATCGTGTCGACCTTGTGCGCCAGCTCGAGCGCCTGCACGTCCTTGATCAAAATGCCGTTCTTCGCCGCAACGCCGGTGCCCGCCATGATCGCGGTTGGTGTCGCCAGGCCCAGCGCGCAGGGGCAGGCGATGACGAGCACCGTCACCCCGTGGATCACGGCCGCCTCCACGCTGGCCCCCGCCACCAGCCAGCCGGCCAGCGTGATCAGCGCGAGCACGATCACGACCGGCACGAAAACCGCCGACACCTTGTCCACCAGCCGCTGGATCGGCGCCTTGGCGGTCTGCGCCTGTTCGACCAGCCGGATGATCTGCGCGAGCACGCTCTCGGCTCCCACCGCCGAGACCTCGAGCAGCACGCGGCCATCGCCGTTAATGCTGCCGCCGGTCAGCTTGGCGCCCTGGTCTTTGGCAACCGGCAACGGCTCGCCGGTCAGCATCGACTCGTCGACCTGGGTCGCGCCCTCCATCACGTTGCCGTCGGCCGGAATGCGCTCGCCGGGGCGCACCACCAGCAGGTCGCCAGCCCTGATTTCGGCCACCGGCACGTCTACCTCGTTGCCGTCCGCATCTCGCAAATGGGCGATCTCGGGCCGCAATGCATGAAGCGCGCGGATCGCGCTCGTGGTCTGGCGCTTGGCGCGCGCTTCGAGCCATTTGCCGAGCAACACCAGGGTGACGACCACGGCCGAAGCTTCAAAGTACAGATGCGGCGTGGCGCCCGGAGCAGACGTGAGCCAGACCCACATCGACAAGCCCCAACCCGCGCTGGTGCCCAGGGCGACCAGCAGATCCATGTTGCCCGTCAGCGCCTTGATCGATGCCCAAGCGCCGCGATAAAAGCGCGCGCCGAGCCAGAACTGAACCGGCGTGGCAAGCGCGAACTGTACCCAGGGCGGCGGCATCCAGTGCCAGCCCAGCAGGGCACCGACCATCGGCAGCACCAGCGGTGTGGAGAGCGCGATTCCGATCGCGACCGGCAGGAACCCGGCCCAGGGCGATGCGGCATCGTCCAGCGCCGCCTGCTCACTGCTGCGCGGCTCGTAGCCGGCGTCGCGTATCGCGCGCGACAGACGCGGCGGCTCGGCGAGGTTCGGGTCATACACCACGTGCGCCGATTCGGTCGCAAGGTTGACCGAAGCGTCCTGCACGCCAGGCACTTTTTTCAACGCGCGCTCGACCCGCGAGACGCAGGAGGCGCAGGTCATGCCGCCGATAGACAGGTCTTGCGTGGCGGTGGATGCAGTTACCGTATTCATGTTGCCAAGGCTAATCCTTTCCATCGTGTCAAGGTCAAGCACCGACCGTTGAATAGGCCTTAAAAGAGCAAGGGCATTGAGGGCAGCGCCTTGAGCTTTCCACCATGTCAAGGTTTATCGTGACATCTTTCGTATTCAATGAGAAGGAAAACTCCATGAACCAGACATTCGACGTGCAAGGCATGACCTGCGGCCATTGCGAACGCGCGGTGAAGCAGGCCGTGAAAGCGGTCGATCCGAAGGCAGAAGTCAAGGTCGATCTCGCAGCCAACAAGGTCGAGGTGCAGTCCGACCAACCGCGCGAAGTGATCGCGGGCGCGATCTCCGGGGAAGGCTACACCGTCGCGGGATGAAAACCGGTTCGCAAAGCGCCGGCCCGCTCAACATCGGTGCCGCAGCCGAGCAGTCGGGCGTGTCGGCCAAGATGGTGCGGCACTACGAGACGCTCGGCTTGCTCGGCAAGGTGGTCCGCACCGACGCTGGTTACCGCCAATACAGCGAGGCGGACGTGCACAGCCTGCGCTTCATCAAGCGCTCACGCGACCTGGGTTTTTCGATGGCCGAGATCGCCGAACTGCTGAGCCTGTGGCACGACCGGCGCCGCGCAAGCGCCAAGGTCAAGCGCATCGCGCAACTGCACGCCCAGGAACTGTCCGACCGGATCGAGGCGCTGCAGTCGATGCAGCGCGCGCTCGAACATCTGGTGCATTGCTGCGCGGGGGATGAACGGCCGGAGTGTCCGATTCTGGATGATCTGGCGGGGGTCGCTTGACCGCGTTTGGGAGGCATGCTTAACCGCAAGATCAAGGAGGGTGATGTGCTAAGTCAGGACGAAAGCGAGCGCGCGTTGGGTGTCGCGCGCTTGATCGGCCAAGTGCAAAAAATCGTATCTGAATCCGGCAATCTGGAAAGATTCGACGCCGCCGGCTGGACAGCGCAATGGCTCGAGGAAATCAACCCCGCCCTGGGCGGCAAGGCCCCCGGCGAGTTTCTGGACACGGCGGACGAGCGCGAACTGGTCTCGAGACTGATCGCGCAGATGCAGTCCGGGGCTTATGCGTGAGCGGCAGCGTCACGCTGTGGCGGATCGGCGTCGATGCTCCGGATTTTGAAGCGCACGAACTCAGCGGCACGGGCGCGGAAGGGTCCGGCGGCCGATGGAACCGGGCCGGCACGCCGATGGTTTATGCCTCGACCACGCGGGCACTCGCGTGTCTGGAAACAATGGTGCATCTGGCGAAACACCCGCTTCCCCTGAATCGCTATCTCGTGAGAGCCACCGCGCCTGACGCGGCATGGTCGGCTGCGATCGAACTGAATCCGAAGGAACTCGCCGGCTGGGACGCGGAGCCGGCGGGCAAAACGTCGCTCGACTGGGGAACGAACTGGGCAGCCAGCGGCGCATCACTGCTGGCGCGCGTGCCTTCGATCATGGTGCCGGAGGAGTTCAATGTGCTGGTCAATTCGGCGCATCCCGCCATTGGCACTGTCAGGGCCGAGAAAGTTCGCAAGTGGCTGTACGACGCCCGGTTGATGCCGAGCGTGAAGGTCAGCCGTAACTCCCGCGCAAGCCGTTTGGTTCGGACGTCGTCCCGCCCTACCCCGGAATCTCCGGTTCCACCAGCGTTGCAAGCTGCGCGAGGGATTGCTGCCAGCCGAGGTAACACAGCTCGACCGGAATGACTTCCGGAATTCCTTCTTGCACGACGTTCAACTCGGTGCCGCACGAAACCGGCTTCAGCGACACGGTGACCAGAATCTCACCAGGCAGGTTCGGATCGTCGAACTTGTCCGTGTAGCGGATCAGTTCGCCCGGCACCAGCTCCAGATAAGGTGCCGCCGAAGGAATGGCCACCGCCCGATCCGAAGTTCGTGAACGTCATCCGGAACGTGCCGCCGACCTTCGCGTCCATCTGCTCGACGCGGCAAGTGAAGCCGTAGGACGGTAGCCACTTGGCCATTGCATCGGCATCGAGGAACGCTTTATAGACGCGCTCCGGCGGCGCGCGGA
>JBDTRV010000322.1:0-4007 GCA_039931475.1 Burkholderiales bacterium
CGTTGTAGGTGAACTCCTTGCCCGGATTCAGCAGCATTTCGCTGATGCGCGACGCAGGGCAGATTTTTTTGACCGGATTGCGACCCTCTGACATGCCGCGCGCGACAGTGCCGCCCGACTGCGGCATGCCGCCGCCGCCATAGTGCCAACTGAATCCGATCCCTTCGCCCGGTTTGCCGATGCTGCCGAGCATGCAGACGAAGTTGACAATCGCCCAATGCGGCATCTCGCCGTGCTGCGCGCGCTGGATTGCCCAGGAAAACGCGAACTGTGTACGCCGGGACGCGAACAGCTCGGCCAGTTCGCGAATCCTGTCGGCCGGGATACCGGTGATCTTCGCTCCCCACTCGGCGGTCTTGGGCGGCGTGCCGTCGGCATCCTTGCCCATCAGATAAGCAACGAAGCGGTCAAAGCCAACCGTGTACTTGTCGATGAACTTCTGGTCGTGCCGGTTCCTTGTGTACAGGTGATGGCTCATAGCGAGGAACAGCGCGGTGTCGGTGTTCGGGATGATCTTGATCCACTCGGAACCCATCTTGTCGTCCGTGGTCGTGACTTGCGGATTGATGGAGATGAAGCGCACCCCGGAATCCCGCAACTGGTCCCAGTTGCCGTACATCTGGTGGTCGGCCACCGTGTACTCGACTCGGTTGTTCTTGTTCGGATCGGAGCCGACGAAAACCAGCAGTTCGGTGTGCTCGCGCACCTGCTCCCATGCCGTCTGCGGCGAATACACCTCCATGTCGCCGATCACGTAGGGCATCACGATCTGCGCCGCACCGCCCGAGTAGTCGCCGATCGTGACTGAGCAACCGCCGAGCAGGTTGAAAAACCGCCCCTGCAGCACGTTCGGCCGGAAGATGCCCGCATGCGCCCAACCGCCATAAGAGCTGCTGAAAACTCCTTCGTTGCCGTACGCCTCGATGGTGTCGAGAATCGCCTTGGCGGTCAGGCCCAGCGCCACGTCCCAGCTCACTTCGACGAACTCTTCCTTGCCGCGCAGCCCGGGCTTGCGGTCGCCGCCGCTTTGCACACCCTCCAGATACGACTTGCGCACCATCGGCCCGGTGATGCGGGTCTTGTCGTAGGTGCGGGCCAGCACGCCCTGAAGCAGCATCTCGGTCGGCCGCGCGTCCTCTTTCGTCGGGGCGATTTTTGTGATCCGGCCTTTTTCGACCGAGGCGATGAACGGCCCGTAGTGCGTAGCGTGGGTGGTCACGCCGGTCCAGGTGCTGAAGTCGACCACGCTGGCGGCCGCGGCCGGCTGGGTCTGGGCGTAAGCCCGAAGTGCCGAGAACCCCGGCATCAGCGCGGCCGAGGCGGTGCTGCCGCCCAGGACGCCGGTGGTGTACAAAAATCTGCGTCGGCCCACGTTCGGCATGATCGCACCCTCGTTCGAATTCGGCCATTCGCATGACACGAGTAAGGACGCCGAAGTGCGGCGGCCGACACTTCATGCTATGACGGCTTGTCGACCGGCGATCTGATCCAGATCAAGAAGCAGGTGAACGACGCGAGGTCGGCAATTGACGCTGCACGACGGCGCTTGTTCAGCGGCATTGCAATGGTCGGTGCCGAATTGGCCGGCAGGCGCGTCGCGATTGCAGGCCTACCGGGATCGATATGAACCGCCGTCAGCCGCTGTCGACGGCAGTACTCAGGCCGGCTGCGCGCAGCACGGCGAGCGCCTGCGTGGTTTCCGCGACGTCATGCACCCGAACGATGCGCGCACCGCGATCCACGGCGAGCAGCGCGGCGGCGACGCTCGGCACCATGCGATCGCCCACTTCGAGCCCGGTCACCGCGCCGAGCGACGATTTGCGCGACCAGCCGGCCAGCGTCGGCCAGCCCGCGGCCAGCAACTCCGGCTGGCGCGCGAGCAGCGCGAAATTTTGTGCAACCGTCTTGCCGAATCCGATGCCGGGGTCGAGCACGATGCGGTCGTGCGCGACGCCATGCGCGACCAGCATGTTCGCGGCCCGCTCGAGGAACGCCAGCACCTGCGGCGGCGCATCGCCGTCCATCGGCGCGCTTTGCATGGTTTGCGGATTGCCGTGCATGTGCATCAGGCAAACGCCGCAATTGGGGTGCGCGGCGACCGCTTCGGCCGCGCCCGGCTGGCGCAGCGCCCAGATGTCGTTGATGATGTCAACGCCCAGCTCGAGTGCCTCTTGCATCAATTCGGCCTTGTAGGTGTCGAGCGAAACGGGTACGCCGAGCCGCACCGCTTCACGCAGCACTGGCAACACGCGAGCGCGTTCCTCAGCCAGGGGCAACGGCTGCGTGCCTGGGCGTGTCGATTCGCCGCCGATGTCCAGAATGTGCGCGCCCTGCCCGATCAACCGCTCGCAATGGAGCAGCGCCGCGCTGGTTGTCGCATGGTGTCCGCCGTCGGCAAAGGAATCGGGCGTCACGTTGACGATGCCCATCACTTTGGGCTCGGTGAGGTCGATGCGAAAACGGCTGGTTTGCCAGAACATTTGGAACCGATGGAAAGCGAGCGGGCAAAAAAATGGGGCTTCGAGAAGCCCCATTTTCATTTGCCGCCAGCAGCAGCCAGCTTCAGGCCCCCTTGGGCGCCGGATCGGGAGTCACGGCGGGCGCACCGCCGCCGGGCGGCTGGTTGCCCGACGCCGCCGGCACTCTCGGGGTCCAGTCCTTGGGCGGGCGCGGATCCTTGCCGGCCATGATGTCGTCCAGTTGCTCCATGTCCAGCGTTTCCCACTCGAGCAGCGCCTTGGCCATCGTGTGCATCTTGTCTTCGTTGTCCTCGATCAGCTTGCGTGCGAGGTTGTACTGCTCGTCGATGATCTTGCGCACCTCGGAGTCGACCTTCTGCATGGTCGCCTCGCTCATGTTGGTGGTCTTGGTGACCGAGCGGCCCAGGAACACTTCGCCTTCGTTTTCCGCATAGACCATCGGTCCGAGCGCATCGGTCATGCCGTAGCGCATCACCATGTCGCGCGCGATTTGCGTGGCGCGCTCGAAGTCGTTGCTGGCGCCGGTGGTCATTTGGTGCATGAAGACTTCCTCGGCGATACGGCCGCCGAACAACATGCTGATCTGGCTCAGCATGTATTCCTTGTCGTAGCTGTAACGGTCCTGCGCGGGCAGGCTCATGGTGACGCCGAGGGCACGACCGCGCGGAATGATCGTGACCTTGTGCACCGGGTCGCACTTGGGCAACAGCCGCCCGAGCATCGCGTGGCCGGACTCGTGATACGCGGTGTTGCGACGCTCATCCTCGGGCATAACCATGCTCTTGCGCTCGGGGCCCATCAGGATCTTGTCCTTGGCTTTCTCGAAGTCCTGCATCTCCACGGTGCGTGCGTTGCGGCGTGCTGCCATCAGCGCAGCCTCGTTGCACAGATTGGCCAAGTCAGCGCCTGACATACCTGGTGTGCCGCGGGCAATCACCAGCGCACTGACGTCTTGGCCAAGGGGGACCTTGCGCATGTGCACATTGAGAATCTGCTCGCGGCCGCGAATATCGGGCAGCGTCACGTACACCTGGCGGTCGAAACGGCCGGGACGCAGCAAGGCGGCGTCCAGGATGTCGGGACGGTTGGTGGCAGCCACCACGATCACGCCGACATTGGTCTCGAACCCGTCCATCTCGACCAGCATCTGGTTCAGGGTCTGCTCGCGCTCGTCGTTGCCGCCGCCCAAACCGGCGCCACGCTGACGGCCGACGGCGTCGATCTCGTCGATGAAGATGATGCAGGGAGCGTTTTTCTTGGCGTTGTCGAACATGTCGCGAACACGGGACGCGCCCACGCCGACAAACATTTCCACAAAGTCAGAACCGGAGATCGAGAAAAACGGCACCTTGGCCTCGCCAGCAATGCTTTTGGCCAGCAGGGTCTTGCCGGTTCCCGGCGGGCCGACCAGCAGCAAGCCGCGCGGAATGCGCCCGCCGAGCTTCTGAAATTTGGCGGGGTCTTTCAGGAAGTCGACGACTTCCTTGACTTCTTCCTTGGCCTCATCGCAGCCTGCCACGTCGGCAA
>JBDTRV010000323.1:0-3996 GCA_039931475.1 Burkholderiales bacterium
ACCAAAATCGGCGAGCGCCGTGAATCGCTCGAACGCCTCGAGTTCGACCCGATCGCCCACCAGCCGTCCCAGCGCAACCACGATCGGCTTGCGCCTGCGCGGCGCGCTGGTGAAGTCGCAGCCGATCAGTTGCATCGGCGCGCGCGCATCATCCGATGCCGAGCGCGATGACGCCGGCCGCGATCAGCGCTGCCCCGGCGAGCCGCGCCAGCCGATCGCCCTCGCCCAGCAAATGCCCGCCGATCAGCGCCGCGAACAGCATCGACACCTCGCGCGCCGGCGCCACACGCGACAGCGGTGCGACTTGCATGGCATACAGCACCAGCACGTAGGAAACCGGGCTGATGATCCCGACGATGAGCGCGTATTTCCACTGCTTCTTCCACAGCCTGGCCGCTGCGGGCCGGTCCAGCAGCACCGCCGGGGCGAGCAGCGCGGTACGCAGGTAGTTGCCGATGTAGTCGAGCAGGATCGGCGACATCGCGAGGAACTTGACCGAGTAGCCGTCGACCACGGTGTAGCTCGCGATAAACACGCCGGTCAAGACTCCATAGCCGAGGCCGAGCCGCACGCGCTGCGCCGCTTGCGGGTCTTCGGTGGCGAGCACCGACAGCCGCAGCAACCGCGGCCCGCCCGCGATCAGGAACACGCCGACCACGACGCCAGCGACACCGGCCGCGCCGAACGCCGACAGGCTCTCGCCCAGAAACGTGATCGCGACCAGCGACGACAGCAGCGGCCCGGTGCCGCGCGCCAGCGGATAGACCACCGTCAGGTCGGCATTGCGGTAGCCGCGCAAAAGGATCAGGTAGTACAGCGTGTGCAGCACCGCACTCAGCGCCAGCAAGGTCCACTGCTGCTGGTTCCAAAGCGGCACCTGCTGCCAGCCGAGCCAGAGGCCGACCGGCGCCCAGAACACCATCATCACGATGCCGGTGAACGCGGCGAACCGGGCATCGCCGCCGGCCTTTTTCGCCGCGATATTCCAAGTGGCGTGGATCAGCCCGGCCAGAACGACGAGGGCGAGCGCGCTCGGCGGCACCGCTGCTCGATCAGCGCCGCGCCAGCACCACGAGGACCGCTCCGCCGCTCAACTGCGGCCGATGATCGCCGCCGTCGCCATCAGCTCTTCGAGCAGCAACAGCGACACCTTGCCCGATGCGATGTAGGGGTCGAACTCGGGCTGCTCCGAATACTTGAGCACGATCGAATGGTTGACCTTGGCCAGATTGGCCTGCCCCATCGTCCAGCCGCCGAATCGGCGTTCGGAAATCTCCTCGAACAGCAGCAGCTCCACATCTTTGTGCCGGCCGTCGCGCAGGATGTGGCCATACAGCTCGCTGACCGCGCCGCGCCCGCCTTCGATCGCCTGCAGGAACATGCCGTTGCCAACGCAAAGGATGCCGGTGATGCCGCGGGTCGGATTGAAGTGGCGCGACTGGGTGAGGATCGACTCGATCACCTCGGGCCTTGGATCGACCGCGCGGCTCACGTACAACAGGCGCACCAGCATCTCGCTTCAGCCCCTGCCCGGAATGAGCGACAGGAATTCGCGCCGCAGGTTCGCGTCTTTCAGGAACACGCCGCGCATCACCGAGTTGATCATCTTGCTGTCCATGTCCTTCACGCCGCGCCAGGCCATGCAGTAGTGGCTCGCCTTCATCACGAGCGCAAGGCCGTCGGGCTGCGTCTTCTCCTGGATCAGGTCGGCAAGCTGCACCACCGCCTCTTCCTGAATCTGAGGGCGGCCCATGATCCATTCGGCCAGGCGCGCGTATTTGGAAAGGCCGATCACGTTGGTGTGTTCATTGGGCATCACGCCGACCCAGAGCTGGCCGATCACCGGGCAGAAGTGGTGGCTGCAGGCGCTCCTCACCGTCAGCGGGCCGACGATCATGAGTTCGTTGAGCCGCTCCGCGTTCGGAAACTCGGTGATCGACGGCGCCTCCACATAGCGGCCGCGAAACACCTCGTTCACATACATCTTCGCGACCCGGCGCGCCGTGTTGCGCGTGTTGTGGTCGCCCTCGGTATCAATCACGAGGCTGTCGAGCACGCCCTGCATCTTGCCTGCGACTTCGTCGAGCAGGCGCTCCAGATCGCCGGGTTCAAGGAATTCGGCGATGTTGTCGTTCGCGTTGAAGCGGCGGTGCGCCGCTGCGAGCCGTTCGCGAATCTTGACGGATACCGGCACGCCTTCGGCGTCGCTATCGCTTCGCGGCGGCACGGGTGCAACGGAAAGCGTCGCGACCACGTTCGATTCTCTGGGTTTGTTCATGGGTATCGCGGATGGTAGCAGCGGCGCCGTGCCCGGTCCGCGCTGTCAGTAGCCGAGCCCGAGCTTGAGCCCGTAGCGCTGTGCCAGTAGCACCGACAGCCCGGCCCACATGATGATGAACAGCGGCGTGCCGACTCTTACGAAATCGCCAAAGCGATAGCCGCCCGCGTTCATGACAAGCAGGTTGGTCTGATAGCCCATTGGCGTCAGATAGCAAAGGTTGCAGCCGAACAGCACCGCCAGCACGTAGGGCTCGGGCGGGAGCCCCAGGGCGCGCGCGATCTCGATTGCCAATGGCGTGCCGATCGCCGCGGCGGCGTTGTTCGAGACGAAGTTCGTCAGCAGTCCCATCAGCGCCATCAGTGAGGCCAGCACCCAGGCGCCGGGCCAGTCGGCAACAAGATCGACAAAGCTGGTGGCAAGGAACTGGGTGCCGCCGGTGAGGGTCAGCGCATCGCCAAGCGCCAGGCTCGCCGCCACCAGCAGCGCCACCTTGGCCGACAGCGCGCCGCCGATGTCGTGCCACGCCAGCGTGCGCGTCGCAAGCAACACCAGCACGCCGGCCAGCGCGGCAAGCGCGATCGGCACTCCCCCCAGGCTCGCCGCGATGACCACGCTGGCAAGCGTCAGCAGCGCGATGATCGATTTGCTCTGGCGCGGCAGCGCGAGCTGTTCGTCCAGCAGCAGGCCGTAGCCGTGGCTCTGCACGGTCTGCAGGGCCGACTTCGGACCTTGCAACAGCAACACGTCGCCGGATTCGACTCGCAAGTCTTCCAGACCGTTGTGCTGCGTCTCCGACCCGCCGCTGGCGCGCTTGAGGCCGATCACAAGAAGGTCATAGCGCCCGGTCAGATACTCGCGCCGCACCGTACTCGCGACGAGCGGCGAGTCCGGCGTGACGACGAGTTGCGCCGCCACCGTCGGCTCGGCATGGTCTTCATCTTCGTCGCCGTCCGCGCGCCGGTTCAAGCTCGCCTCGTCTTGCGAATGCAGTGGCGCCTTCAGGCGCGCTTCGTACTCCTTCAGGTTCTCCGCCGTGTCGCGCACCACCAGCCGATCACCGACGCGAAGTTGGGCGGTCGGCAGCGGCGCCATGAGAGCCCCGTTTTCGCGCCGGATGTGCATGAGCGGCAGCTTGTTTCCAGCGCGCTTGGTGATCTCGCGCAACTCGGCGCCGCCCTCCAGGGTGTCGTCGGTCACTCTCAGCTCGGCATCGAATTCGGGCTGGGCGGTCTCCAGTTGGGTCGGCTTCAGATGGCGCAGCAGCAACGGCGCCCCCAGCCACAGGTACAGCAGCGCGGGCACCGCGGCCGTGGCCACGAGCGGGAAGTATTCGAACACGGAGAAGCGGGGCAGCCCGAGGCTCACGGCGAGCGACACGACGATCAGGTTGGTCGAGGTGCCGATGGTCGTCGCCATGCCGCCCATCAACACCGCGTAGTTCATCGGCAACAGCATCCGACCCGGCGCCTGGTTGGCGCGCGTGAGCGCCGCGACCATCAGCGGGATCAGCAGCACCACCACCGGCGTGTCGTTCATCACGCCGCTGGCGACGGCGGCACCGACCAGCACCACCAGCAGCGCCAGACGTGGCGACTTTTCGACCAACCAGGCCAGCCGCCGCGAGGCCGGCGCCAGCGCTCCGGTCAGCACCAGCGCATGCCCGAGCACCATCAGCGCGAAGATCGCCACCAGCGCCGGGTGGCCGAAGCCGGCGA
>JBDTRV010000324.1:0-3995 GCA_039931475.1 Burkholderiales bacterium
CGGTCAAGGTGCTAGAGAAGGGCGGCGTGCTGTATGCGCCGGGCAAGGCGAGCAACGCCGGCGGCGTGGCCACCTCGGGCCTTGAGATGAGCCAGAACGCGATGCGCCTTTCCTGGCCGCGCGAAGAGGTCGATGCGCGGCTGCTTTCCATCATGAAGAGCATTCATTCGACCTGCCTCGAATACGGCGAGCGCGAGGACGGCAGCTTCAGCTATGTGGACGGCGCCAACGTGGCCGGCTTCGTGCGGGTGGCCGACGCGATGATCGCGCAGGGCGTGATCTGACGATACGGCCAACAAGGGGTGTGCGAAAGCGACGTGCGGGCGGCGCGGGCGGTGTTTTAGAAAGCGTGATCTGACAACGCTGGCAACGTTGTGCGCGGCGACCGTCCGCGTCGTTTGGCAAAAATGCCTGGCCATGCAACTTTCGTGGCTCGCGGGGCTCAGCCAGAGCCATGATCCGCCCTCTTCGCTTCCTCTCGAACCGCCAACTCGCCGCGCGCGCCTCGTTGGTCACGCTGCTGTTGATTTTTCTGCTGCTCGCGGTCGGCGCCGGTTGCGCAAGCCTTCAGGAACGCGAGCGGGAGTGGATTTTCCAGCCCGGCGATCGCGCCTGGGGCAACAGCGCGAGCCAGGCAAGCCAGATGAAGCAGGTCTGGATCGAATTCGATTCGAAGGTGACGGGTCTGCCGGCGCGTCTGAGCGGTCTATGGCTTACCGCGGTTCCCGCGAGCGAACCGGCCCACGCGGCGTCTGCGTCGCGCTCGTTGCGAACCTCCGGTTCGCCGACCGCACAGACTGCGGCTGCGCGGTTGACCAATCAACCAGCGACCGCATCCCTATCCGCGCCCACTCCGCACGCTCCGGTGCCGGCGCTGACATTGGCCAAGCAGTTGCCCGCACTGCCGTCGGACGCGCCATTGCACGCGCTGCCACCGGACGCCCCTCTGCACGCGCTGGCATCGGACGCGCCACTGCTCCTCTACCTGCATGGCTCGCGCTGGAACGTCGTCGGTTCCTCGCCGCGCATCCGGCGCATGCAGGAGCTGGGCTTTTCGGTGCTCGCGATCGACTACCGCGGTTTCGGCAAAAGCACGGCCGGCCTGCCATCAGAGGCCACTGCCTACGAGGATGCGCGCGCCGCGTGGGACTGGCTCGCGGCGCGCTACCCGGGCCGTCCGCGCTACATCTTCGGCCACTCGCTCGGTGGCGCGGTCGCGATCGAGCTGGCTTCCACGGTGAGCGACGAGAGCGGCACCATCGTCGAAGGCACCTTCACCTCGATCCGCGATGCGGCGCGCTCGTTCAAATGGGGGTGGTTGCCGATCGGGCCGTTCATCACGCAGCGCTTCGATTCGGAGAACAAGGTCGGCCGGCTCGGCGCGCCGCTGTTGGTGGTGCATGGAGACTCGGACCGGCTGATCTTGCCCGAGCTGGGGCGCCGGTTGTTCGAGGCGGCCGCCGAACCGAAGGCGTTCGTGCTGGTGCAAGGCGGCAACCACTACAGCACGAACAACATCGGGCAGCAACAATATCGAGCGGCGATTTCCAGGCTGTTCGGGCTGGGCGGATCGGGCGAGTCAGACGCGACGCCGATGGCCGATTCGACGCCACCGAAGGCGGGGGTCAAGGGTGAATGAACGATCTGGGCACAGGATCTGGGCGCGGGTCGCGTCTGCGAGTCGTGCTGCCATGTCGCCGGTCGTGCCGAGCCAGGGCGGAACGCAAAAATTCAGTCTAAATGAGCCTTCGCCGCTCGTCCCGCCTACGTTTTACCCTATGGTTATGATAGTAATGTTCCGATGCTCAAGCCGCGCACGCTGAAGCTTCTGATGCTGCTGCTGGCCGGCTACGGCTTGGCTGTCATTCCTGCCGCTGTGTGGCCCGCCTATCTGGACTCGCCCGCCGGTGTTCTGGTGGCCATCCCTTTGTTGTCGGTCTATCTGCTCCATGGCGCCGGGGTTCCCGGGCTGCTGGAGCACAACGGCTTGTGCGGTTCGGGCTGGTGTTCTCCGACCCTTCTTGGCTGGCTGTTGGCCGCCGTCCTCTGGCTTGGAATCGCCTGGCTTATCGCTTGGGGCATTGCAGCGCTGACCCATCGACCCGTGGCGCGATAAGCTGGATCGGGGCCAGAGCAACCGCGGCCTGAAAACCCGGTCGAGCCGAAGCTGCTTGGCCGCGTGTGGCTTTGACACAATGCCGCACATGCGCGGTTTCTACTCCGACCAATACGTTCTGCCGCTGCCCTCGCACCATCGTTTTCCGATGGGCAAGTACCAGCGGCTGCGCGACCGCCTCGCGCTGGAATTGCCGCAGGTGACGTTGCACCCGGCGATCCGCGCAAGCGATGGCGAGCTGGCGCTGGCGCACACGCCTGAGTACATCCGTTCGATCGGCGACGGCACCATTGCACCGGCCGCGATGCGCGAGATCGGCTTTCCGTGGAGCGAGGCGATGGCCGAACGCGCGCGACGCTCGGTCGGGGCGACCGTCGCGGCCTGTCGCGCGGCGCTCGCAGGCGAAGGGATCGCGGCCAACATCGCGGGAGGCACGCACCATGCGCAAAGCCACAAGGGCAGCGGCTTTTGCGTGTTCAACGACAGCGCGGTCGCGGCCCGGCTGATGCAGGCTGAGGCACTGCGAACGGCGCCGCTCCAGGTCGCGGTGATCGACCTGGACGTGCACCAGGGCAACGGCACCGCGAGCATTTTCAGCCGCGACAGCAGCGTGTTCACCTTGTCGCTGCACGGTGCTCGCAATTTTCCTTTTCGCAAGGAGGCGAGCGATCTGGACGTGGAGCTGCCCGACGGCTGTGGCGACGACGAATATCTCGCGGCGCTCGAACGCGTACTGGGTGAACTGGAGCAGCGCTTCGAGCCCGGCCTCGTGATCTACCTTGCGGGCGCCGATCCGTTCGAGGGCGACCGGCTCGGGCGCTTGAAGCTCACGTTCGACGGCCTGGAAGCGCGCGACCGGCGCGTGTTCGACTGGGCCTGGCAGCGCCGCGTGCCGCTCGCATTCAGCATGGCTGGCGGCTACGGTCTCGATATCGAGGAGACGGTGCAGGTGCAGATGAACACCTGGACAGTGGCGGCCTCCTACTGGGAGCGCTGGCGCCGCGCCGGCCCGCGAGCGGCGCTGCGGGCTTGATCGGGCTTCACGTGTCGGGGCAAGTGCAAAATCGCAGCCATGACCCCCACGAACAACAGCAAACCGCAACCCGAACCGCGGAGTGCCTACAAGGTTTTCCGCACAATCACCACGCGCTGGATGGACAACGACGCTTACGGGCACGTCAACAACGTCGTCTTTTATAGTTGGTTCGACACCGTGGTCAACGCGCATCTGATCGAGCAGGGAGCGCTCGACATCCACCACGGCCAGACCATCGGCCTTGTGATCGAAACCCAGTGCAACTACTTCGCGCCGGTGGAGTTTCCGCAGACGATCGAAGCCGGATTGCGAGTGGCGCACATCGGCAAATCGAGCGTGCGCTACGAGGTTGGGTTGTTCATCGAAGGCAAGCCTATGACGGCTGCAAAAGGCCACTTCGTGCACGTGTACGTCTCGCGTGGTGAGCGGCGGCCGGTGCATTTGCCCGAGAACCTTTTCGCGGTTTTGAAGGAGCTCACATGACCCGCGTCGAAAAACCGCAAGTCTCCACCGTGATCGAGGATCCGGACAGCGTCGATGCCGCGATTGAAAGCCGTTTTTCGGCGCGGGCGTTCCTGTCCGAGCCGGTGTCAAAAGACACGATCGCCGACATCCTGAGAGTCGCAAGCCGCGCCGCATCCGGCACCAACACTCAGCCGTGGAAGGTCTACGTGCTGACCGGCGCGGCGCGCGACGGTCTGGTCGACAAGGTTGTTGCGGCACATGACGCGGTGCGGGCCGATCCGACGCTTGCCGCGCAATACCGGGAAGCCTACGACTACTACCCAGAAAAGTGGGTCAGCCCCTATATCGACCGCCGGCGCGAGAACGGCTGGGGCTTGT
>JBDTRV010000325.1:0-3992 GCA_039931475.1 Burkholderiales bacterium
GTTTCCGGCTGTGTTTCCGGCGGCGGCGTTCCCGGATGCGCTTCCGACTGCGATTGCGGCGGCGCTGCCGATTGTGTTTCCGCCGGCGCTTCGGGCACCGATTCGGGCGATGGCTCTTGTCGGCGAGGCCCTTTGTCCCGTTCGACCTCGGCCGCGCGCAGTTGCGGTGCCAAGCCGTTCAACACGCCGTTCACGTACTTGTGTCCGTCGGTGCCGCCAAACTCCTTGGCCAACTCGATGCACTCGTTGAGCACCACTCTCCACGGCACGTCTAGGCAATGCTGCATCTCATAAGCGCCGATCCACAAAATCGCGTGCTCCACCGGCGAGAGCAGGGTAGCCTTGCGATCGAGCAGCGGCAGGATCAGGGCGTCCAGCGCCGCCGCCTGCGCGATGCAACCGTGCAGCAGGACATCGAAATGCACCGCATCGGCCTTGTGAAAGCCGGCCAGGTCGCGCGTGAAGGCATCGATCGAAGCAAGGTCGTTGCGGCCGACCAGATGCTGGTACAGGCCCTGCAACGCGAACTCACGGGAGCGGCTGCGCGGCTGCTTGGAGCCGGCCTTGCGTACCCCCGTGCTGGTCAGACCGGTGCGGGACTGGCGCGGCGGGCTCTTTGCGTCGCTGCTCAGAGGCTCGGTCATCGCTGGCTCAGCGCGGCGATGAGGCGCGCCATTTCGACCGCGACCAGCGCCGCGTCGCGCCCCTTCTCGGTTTGCCGCGCCTCGGCCTGCTCGATGTTTTCGGTGGTGAGGATCGCGTTCACGACCGGAATTGAATGGTCGAGCGCGACCCGGGTCACGCCGGCGCCGGACTCGTTGGCGACCAGCTCGAAGTGATAGGTTTCCCCACGCACGATGCAGCCGATGGCGATCAGCGCATCGTGCAGATCGGACTCGGCCATCACCTGCAACGCCAGCGGAATCTCCAGTGCGCCCGGCACCAGCACATGGTCGATATCGCCTGCGTCCACGCCAAGTTCAAGCAGTTGACGCTTGCAGGCCAGCGTCAGTGAGTCGGTGATCGTGCCATTGAAGCGGGCCTGCACGATGCCGATCGACAAACCACATCCATCGAGCCGGTTGGGGTCAGGAGCGCCTTTTTCAGCTTCGAACATTCGCAATGTCTTTCAGTCGGTCAGTCAATGGGTGGCGTCATCAGGCAGAAAGCCGGTGATTTCAAGGCCGTAGCCGGCCATGCTCGGCAGCCGCCTGGGCTTTCCAAGCAAAGTCATTTTTTGCACGCGCAAGTCGCGCAAAATCTGCGCGCCGATGCCGTAGCTGCGCAAATCCATGCGGCCGCGCACCGGGCCGTGCGCGGCGCGTGCGGTGCCGTCGAACTGCGCGAGCAACTGTTCTGCACTTTCGCCGCAGTTGAGCAGCACCACCACGCCGTTGCCCTCGGCGTCGATGCGGCGCAGGCTTTTCTCGAGGCTCCAGGAGTGCATCTCGCGCCCGACTTCGAGCGCATCGAGCACTGAGAGCGGCTCGTGCACCCGCACCAACACCGTGTCGTCGCCGGCCCACTGGCCGCGAACCAGCGCCAGATGCACGCCGCCGCTCGGCTGATCGCGATAGGCGTGCGCTTCGAAGTTGCCGAACGCGGTGCGGATCCGCCGGTGGCCTACTTTTTGCACCAGCGATTCGGTGCGGCTTCGGTGCTCGATCAGGTCGGCGATGGTGCCGATCTTGAGGCCGTGCTCGCCAGCGAACGACTGCAAATCGGCAAGCCGCGCCATCGTGCCGTCGTCCTTCATGATTTCGCAGATCACCGCGGCCGGCGAGCAGCCGGCCATCGCCGCGAGGTCGCAGCCGGCCTCGGTGTGGCCGGCGCGCATCAGCACGCCGCCATCCACGGCCTGCAGCGGAAAGATGTGGCCGGGCTGCACCAGATCGTCGGCCTTCGCGTCCCTGGCGACCGCCGCCTGCACCGTGCGGGCGCGGTCGGCTGCCGAGATGCCGGTCGTCACGCCCTCGGCCGCCTCGATCGAGACGGTGAACGCGGTCCCATGGCGGGTGCCGTTGCGGGTGGCCATCGCCTTCAGTTGCAGCCGCTCGCAGTGCTCTCGCGTCAAGGTCAGGCAAATCAGGCCACGGCCAAAGCGTGCCATGAAATTGATAGCGGTAGGTGTCACGTGGTCGGCCGCGAGCACCAGATCGCCCTCGTTTTCGCGGTCTTCCTCGTCGACCAGGATCACCATGCGGCCGGCCTTGATGTCGGCCACGATGTCTTCGACCGGCGATATGCCCACCGGGCCGCAAGAGGCTTGGGGAACCGCACGCAAGGCGGGAGTCGTCATGAGGTTGCTCGCTCGGAAAGTGGGGGTGAAACTGGCGTGGCCGGCCGCGCCGCACCGACGCTCATCATGCGCTCCACATAGCGCGCGACCAGATCGACCTCGAGATTGATCTTGGCGCCTTCGGCTAGCGTCGACAGCGAAGTGTTTTCAACCGTGTGCGGAATCAGGTTGATGCTGCAAACCGCGCAGGTGGCCGTGTCCTCGACCGCGTTCACCGTCAGGCTCACGCCGTTGACGGCGATTGAGCCCTTGTAGGCCAGGTATCTCGCGATGCCCCGCGGCGCCGCGATGCGCAGCTCGATGCTCTCGCCTACCGGCGCGAAGCGCAGCACCACCCCCACGCCGTCGACGTGGCCAGCCACGATATGTCCGCCGAGCCGATCGGTCGCACGCAGGGCTTTCTCGAGGTTCACCGGGCCGCCTTCGTTCCATCCGGCCGTCCGCGCAAGTGATTCGGCGGAAATGTCGATCTCGAAGCGGCTGGCGTTGGCGTCAAACGCCGCCACCGTCATGCAGGCGCCGTTGATGGCGATGCTGTCGCCTTCCGCCACATCGGCCAGATAGCCTTCCGGCGCCTCGATCACAAGGCGCTGGCCGTGCTGCAAGGAACTGCCGAGAGGGCGCGTGGCGGCGATCCGCCCGACGCCGGAGATGATGCCGGTGAACATTCGCGGTATTTTCGCAGTGAACGCGCATTCCTTGGTAATGGCCGGCACAAAAGCGGGCGGCCCCCTGACTATCATCGCCGGTTGTCCACCCAATATCAGGAAAACCCCATTTCCGCGGGCGGCCAGCCGAGCCCAATGAAACGAATCCTCATGGTTGCCTACCACTTTCCGCCGCTTGCGGGAAGCAGCGGCATTCAGCGCACCTTGCGCTTCGTGCAGCACCTGCCCGCACTGGGCTGGGAGCCGCTGGTGCTCAGCGCCGATCCGAGGGCCTATGAGCGCACCAGCGACGATCTGCAAAAAGAAGTGCCGCCGAACACCGTGGTGCGCCGCGCGTTCGCGCTCGACACCGCCCGCCATCTGACCATCGGCGGCCGCTACCTTGGCCCGATGGCCCGGCCGGATCGCTTTGTGAGCTGGAAGTTCGCGGGGGTGCGCGAGGGGATGCGGATGATCCGGGAGTTCAAGCCAGACGCAATCTGGTCGACCTATCCGATCGCGACCGCGCATTTGATTGCCGCCGAGTTGCAGCGCAAGAGCGGCCTGCCGTGGATCGCCGATTTTCGCGACCCGATGGCGCAGGATGGCTACCCGGCCGATCCGAAGACGTGGCAAAGCTTCAAGCGGATCGAGGAGCAGGCGCTGACCCAGGCGCGGCGCTGTGTTTTCACCACGCCCGGCGCGGCGCGTATGTACCGTGAAAGATACCCTGAAGCGGCACCGCGCATTGTCGTGCTGGAGAACGGTTATGACGAAGAAAGTTTCCTGCAGGCGCAGGCCGCGCTACCCGTCCCCGACGACAGCGTCCGCGCGATGAATCGTCCGGTGGTGTTGCTGCACAGCGGGATTGTTTATCCCTCCGAGCGCGATCCGACACAGCTATTCGTAGCGCTCAGCCGCCTGGTGCGGTCGGGTACGCTGAGCGCGGACGATCTGCTGATCCGCTTTCGCGCTTCGGTGCATGATGATTTGTTGCGCAGATTGGCCGCCGAGCATGGCGTGAGCGAACTGATCGAGCTGTGCCC
>JBDTRV010000326.1:0-3990 GCA_039931475.1 Burkholderiales bacterium
TGGCGCCGCTGACCGAAAACTGCCGCTTCTACAACTGCACTCACATGCACGAGCCGGGCTGCGGATTGATCGCGGCGGTTGAAGCGCACGACCCGTCCACTGAAGTAAAAAAACGAGAGTTTTCAGCCGTTACCGCTCGTCCAGTCTTGATAGTTCGCTACAAAATCTATAGAGAATTGTTCGCCGAACTCAGCCACCCGAAGGCATATTGATCGCTATGGCGCGGGGCTCGGCGCCTCGTGCAGTTCGTAGTGAAACACCTTGGCGATGATCTGCCACCGATCGTCCACCCGCACCAGCGTCAACAGGTCGGTGAAGTGCTTGGGCGCGATCGCGCATTCGACTCTCGCCAGCGCCGTCACCGGCCCGGCGAACTCGATCGACAGGATGCGGTCGTGTCGCGCATCCTGTCGACTCGCCGGGGATGGGCGCTTGTCGACGATCGGGAAATAGTCGTCCATGCGATAGGTGAGCAGCGTGCCGTCGGTCGCGCAAGCGTAGATCGCCTGCGGATGAAACACCCGCTTAAGGCGCCCGGTGTCGCTGTGGTACAGCCCATCGAAGTAGGTACGCAACACCTCGATGATCTGCTCGAACGGCGCCTTCATCGCGCGATTCCTGGCGCGGCCGCTTTCCGCGCCGACGTGGCGCCCTTGCGCGCGATCTGGATGTTTACGTAGGGCATGGTCGTGTTTCTCCTTCGACGATGTGATTTGGGGAAATCCCCTCGAAGCATCGAGGTGTTTGTCCGGCGCTTGCAAGTGCGCCTTTCCTTACTGTTCGACCAAGGACGGTCAGTTGGAACAATCATGACGCACAACACTTGCGGGCGGCTCGCGAGTTGCGATGGCATCGATGCCCTGGCCGCCACGCAAGCAGCGTCAGGGTCGAAGCCTCGTCACTCGGCAATACCGGTTCGTAGCGGCGGCGTTCCTGTCTTCGTTCAATTTGAGCTTGGCTGCTGCAAGGCCTGGCGAAGACGATCAAATAGCGAATGTTGTCGCTCATCAAAATTCTTGTAGGCGAACCCCCTATCCGAGCAGCCTTGCAAGTGTCAACAGCGCGAGCAGCACCATCCACATCACGACCGAGCGCCAGACCAGCGCCACCACGATGCGCAAATGCGCGGGTTCGGGATCGCGCCCCGGCGTTGGAATGCTGGTCTGGGCCGAGGCGTCGTATTCGAGCGCCTGCGACGAGCTTGCGGCGAACGATGCCTTCAACGCCGCACCGCCGAGGCGAACGTTGATGGCTCCCGCAGTCGCCGCGAGGATCGCGCCGTCATCGTCGTCCGGGAACTGGCGCGCATGATTGCGCCAGCCGTCGATGGCCTCCTCGAAGCTGCCGACCACCGCGAAGCTCGCGGCCGTCAATCGAGCCGGCACCCAGTCGATCGCGTGCCAGCAATCGCGCGCCACCTTCTGCAACGCCGCGCTGGCTGGATGTTCGCCGCTGGCGCTGCCGCGATGGCGCCAATAGCGCGCGACGAATTCTGACAACCGATAGAGCACCGCGCCGGCCGGCCCGAGGCCGATCGCCGCCAGCGCCACATACCAGGTCAGCACGCCGAACACGTTGCGATGCGCGGCGATCACCGAATACTCGATCACGTGGCGCACCAGTTCCACTCGCGGCACGGCGCGCGTGTCGACCTGCTGCCAGTGCGCGAGCAGTTCGCGCGCCGCTTGCTCGTCGCCGCGATCGAGCGCGTCACGAATCCCGGTGAAATGCTGGCTGAACTGGCGGAATCCCAACGTCAACCAGAGCACCGCGATGCTCCACAGCATCGCGACCGGCCAGCCGATGGCTTCATCGAGCCACCAGTAGACGCTCGACGCCCCAACAGCCGGCAAACCGACCGCGATGGCCCATGCGATGCCACCGTGGTGCGGCTTGCCGGCATCAAGATTGCGACTGGCCCAGCCGGCCCATTGGCGCACGCCGGACTGCACCGGGTTGTGGCGTGAGAGCGGGCGGGCTTGCTCCAGGAGCAGGGCGCACAGGATCGCGAAAAAAGTCATGGCGGATGATAGCGATGGGGACTCGTTGTTCGCCGGCTGGCGGCTTGGGAACCTGCTCTTTTGGAGGTTCGGCGCCACGTTTGGATGTGCGCGTTGTGCAGCCCCGATCTCAACCGAGGAGCAGGTCCAGCTCCACTTTCAGGCGCTCAGGAAGCGATAAAAGTTGCGCAGCATCCCGGCCGTGGCGCCCCAGATGAATCGTTCGGCATCGTGGTCTTGCCACGGCATCGAGAACCATTCGCGTTTGAAGCCTTCCCACTCGATCGTGTGGCGGCGGTGGTTGGCGGGGGTCATCAGGAACAACAGTGGCACTTCGAAGGCGGCAGCGACTTCGTATTCGTTGATTTGCAACTCGAACGCCGGATCGACCAGACCGACCACTGGTGTGATGGTGAAGGAGCTGCCGGTCAGGTAGGTGGGGAGGGTGCCGATCACGTCGACGAAACGCGATTCGAGGCCGACCTCTTCGTGCGCTTCGCGCAGCGCGGTCGCGGCGGCATCGGCGTCGCATTCGTCGGCCTTGCCGCCCGGGAACGCGACCTGGCCCGAGTGGGTGGACAGGTGGGCGGTGCGCTCGGTCAGCAGCACGGTGGGCTGCTTGCGCAGCACGATTGGCACCAGCACCGCGGCGCGCGCGGGTTGCCGGTCCATGAACTTGGGCTCTTGCACCACCTCGGGCTGCCACGGGGGCGGGTTCACGAAGCGGGCGCGAATGGCGTCGATCAGCAAGCGATCCGCGGCAACCGGCGGCAGGTGCGCATCGACGCCGACCACGGGGATCTTGCGCGGGTCGAAGTTGGGCAGGCTGGAAGGCGACTTGGTCATGAAAAGCGAGCAACGGCGCGACGGCCGGTCACCTGGACCCGACGGCTTCGGGCATCAGCGCGGCCGAAAAACGAAGAAACCGCCGCAAGCTCGAGGCTTAGGGCGGTCTCAAATGGGCCTTGCGCAAAGCGAAGGTCGTCAGCGCGCGGGCCCGAGGCTGGTTACTTCTCGCCGGCCGGCAGCTTGACGCGGAACGGCAGTTTTTCCTTGATGCGAGCCGACTTGCCACTGCGCTCGCGCAGGAAGTACAGCTTCGCGCGGCGCACGTCGCCGCGGCGCTTGACCTCGATGCCGGCGATGATCGGGCTGTACGTCTGGAAGGTGCGCTCGACGCCCTCGCCGCTCGACATCTTGCGCACGATGAAGCCGCTGTTCAGGCCCCGGTTGCGCTTCGCGATCACGACGCCTTCGTAGGCCTGCACGCGCTTTCTGGTGCCTTCGACAACGTTGACGCTGACGATCACCGTGTCGCCGGGGCCGAAGGTCGGGATTTTCTTGCCGAGCCGGTCGATTTCTTCCTGCTCGAGGGTCTGGATGAGATTCATGGTTTCCTCTTGTGATCGTGCTCGCGCCGCGAAATTTCGTTAGCTGAATAGGTCGCTGCTGAAAACTCGTGGGTTGTTCAAAGCAGGACGGCCGGATGCCGTCGCCGGGCAGAGGATCGAAAAGCTCTCGATTATAGCTTTTGCTCTCCTGCGCCAGTCTGTTCGCTGCCGGGGAGCAAATCCGGGCGGTGCCGCGCGGTCAGCGCCATTCGCTGCTCGACCCTCCATTGCTCGATCCGCGCATGATGGCCCGAGAGCAGCGGCGCGGGTATCGCCTGGCCGCGCCACTGCTCGGGCCGCGTGTAGTGCGGGCAGTCGAGCAGGCCTCCGACGGCCGGATTGAAGCTGTCGAAAGCGTGGCTCTCGGGGTCGTTCAAGACGCCGGGCAGGAGCCGAGCGACGGCATCGACCAACGCGAGCGCGGCGATCTCACCGCCGGAGAGGACGAAGTCGCCCAGGCTCAATTGCTGGTCGACGAAAGCGTCGATGAAGCGCTGGTCCACGCCCTCGTAACGGCCGCAAATCAGGATCGCACCGGCACCGGCCGAAAATTCCGCGACCGCCGCATGGTCGAGCCGCGCGCCGATCGGCGAGAACAG
>JBDTRV010000327.1:0-3987 GCA_039931475.1 Burkholderiales bacterium
GGCTGCGGGGCTGGCGCCGCCAGGCTGCAGGGGCCGCTCCGGGTGAGAGGTAGTCGAGAGCCGGCCGAAGGCAGCGAAGCCTGGAGGCGAGCTCACAGCCCAATCCCCCGAAACACAATTGCAAACAGCGCATCGATCAGGATCACCATCGTGATCGATGCAACCACCGACGTGGTCGTGCCGCGTCCCAGGCTTTCCGTGTTCGGCTCCACCCGCAGCCCGAAGTGGCAGCCGATCAACGCGATGAAGATGCCGAACACGATCGACTTGCCCGTGGCCAACCAGAGGTTGGCTGCATCGACCGCACCCGGCAGCGCGGTGATGAAAAAGACCGGCTTCACATCCAGCGCTGCATTCGCCGCCAGCATGCCGCCGAGCAGCGCGGCCAGCGTGGTCCAGACACTGACCAGCGGCATCGCAATGGCCAAGGCGATCGCACGCGGCATGACCAGCCGGAAGCCGTGGCTGATGCCCATCACACGCATCGCATCCAGTTCCTCGTTCACGCGCATCACGCCGATCTGTGCGGTGATCGCCGAGCCGGAGCGGCCCGCGACCAGGATCGCAGCGAGCACCGGGCCGAGTTCGCGGATCAGCGAAAGACCAAGCATGTTGACGATGAACGCATCGGCGCCGAATGCGCGCAATTGCTGCGCGCTGAGGTAGGCCAGCACCACGCCGATCAGAAAGCCGACCAGCGCGGTGATCGGCATCGCGGAGGCGCCCATCGCGAAGATGTGGCCCGAGATGTCGCGCCAGGGCGCGCGGGCCGGGGCGCGCGCGAAGCGCAGCAGGTCGAGCAGCAACTGACCGATCAGGCGGGTCAGCTCCTTCGCGTGCGTCAAACCTTCAACGATCGCGGCGCCGAATTTGAGGAAGTAATCAGACAGCGTGAGCGCGGCCCGCGTCGGCGGCCGCGTGCTGAAGGCGGCGACCCGTTCGATCATCGAACGCTGGGCCGGCAGCGTCTCGATCCGCTCCGGCCAGCGCCGACCCCAGTGGTTCCAAAGCAGCTGCGCGCCGACATGATCGAGCGCTTGCACGCCGGTCAGGTCCCATTCGAGGTTCGCTGTGCCCGACGGTTCAGTGCCGCGCAGCGCGCCTTGCAACTCGCGCCAGGTCGCACCGCGCGCGAACTGGGCCGCCGTCCAGCGGCCGACCAGCGCGACCGCGCCGGCGCCGGCGTCGGCCTCGGTTTCGGCGCGCCGGTGCAGGGCGGGTCGGGAGTCGGGCATGGAGTGCGTGATGTGCTGGTGTGCGCGTGAGTGGATCAGCCTGCTGATCGTAGCGCCTTGCGCCCGATCGGGCTCGCTCTGGTCGGCGTGGGTTCGCCAGGTTTGGTGCGAAAAATGCGCGCCGAATCGTGAGCCGGTAAAATCGCAGGCGTACCACCCCCGAGCAATGTGGCAGCCTGCCTTGCATTGCGCGCATTTGCTGCTTGCGTTCGTGGCGCCACAGTGCAGCTTCAGTTAGACATCCACCAAAGAGGACCTGAGAGCACCATGGACAAAGCGCCCGACGCCATCATCAAGCCCAAGAATCTGCCCGCGACCACGCCCCATCCGCCCTCGACCGCCCGCCGAGGGCCGGAACCCGCCGCCAGCGGCTGGCTCGGCCATCACGACGAGCCGCAGCTTGCCGCGCGGTTTGCCGAACTCGATGAAAAGGCGCGCGTCACCGCGGTGAAGATGACTGGCGGCCTCTCGCCGGTGTCGCTCGCGCTGGCCTGGGCCGATTGGGCGATGCACCTGTCGCTCGCGCCGGGTAAGCAGATGCATCTAGCGCAGATGGCCACCGAGCAGGCGCAGCGTTATGCGAAATTCGCGCTGCGCTCGATGCAGCCGAACAGCGAGAACGCGGTTGACCCGCTGCCGCAAGACCGGCGCTTTGCCGACCCGGCCTGGAAGCAGTGGCCCTACAACATGTTCGCGCAGGGCTTCTTGCTTTCGCAAGAATGGTGGCAAGCGGCGACCAACGGCATTTCGGGCATGACGCGGCACCACGACGACGTGGTGAGCTTCGAGGTGCGGCAGGCGCTGGACCGGGTCGCGCCTTCGAATTTCATCGCGACCAACCCGGTGGTGCGGGCCGAGATCGCGAAGACCGGCGGCGCCAACCTGGTCAAGGGCTCGCTCAATGCGCTGGACGACTGGCAGCGCAAGAACAGCGGCAAGCTTCCGGCCGGGGTGGACCAGTTCGTGATCGGCAAGGACGTGGCGACGACGCCGGGCAAGGTGATCCTGCAAAACAACCTGATCGAGCTGCTGCAATACGAGCCGACCACGGCCAAGGTGTTCGCGGAGCCGATCCTCGTCACGCCGGCCTGGATCATGAAGTTCTACATCCTCGATCTGGCGCCGCACAACTCGCTGATCCGGTATCTGGTGGAGCAGGGCCACACGGTGTATGCGATTTCGTGGAAGAACCCGGAGCCGAAGACCGATCCGCATGACGCGGACATCAGCTTCGACGACTATCGCAAGCTCGGTGTCATGGCCGCGCTGGATGCGATCGGCACCATTCAGCCGAAGGACAAGGTGCACCTGCTCGGCTACTGCCTCGGCGGCACCCTGGCCGCGATCGCCGCTGCCACGATGGCGCGCGACAAGGACGAGCGGCTCGCGACCTTGACGATGCTCGCGGCGCAGGTCGACTTCGAGGACCCGGGCGAGATCTCGCTGTTCCTCGACGACAGCCAGATCGCGTTCCTCGAAGCCGGCATGCGCGAGCGCGGCGTGCTCGAAGGCGAACAGATGGCCGGTGCGTTCCAGATGCTGCGCAGTAACGACATGATCTGGTCGTACCGGCTGCATAACTATCTGCTGGGCAACCGGATGCCGATGAACGATCTGATGGCGTGGAACGCGGATTCGACGCGCATGCCAAGGCGCATGCACTCCGAGTACCTGCACAAGTTGTTCCTCGAAAACCAGTTGGTCGAAGGCGCCTACGAGATCGAGGAAGCGCCGATCGCGCTGACCGATATCAGAACGCCGGTGTTCGCCGTCGGCACGGTGACGGATCACGTCGCGCCCTGGCGCTCGGTCTACAAGCTGCACATCTACAACCACACCGACGTGACCTTCGTCTTGACCAGCGGCGGCCACAACGCCGGCATCGTTTCGGAACCGGGGCGCAAGAACCGCAGTTTCCAGATGCTCGAGCGCAAGCACGGCGAGCGCTACATCGGGCCGAACACCTGGCTCAAGAAGGCGCCGCAACATCAGGGTTCTTGGTGGCCGGCCTGGCAGCAGTGGCTGGCCCAGCATTCGAGCGAAGGACAGGTCAAGCCGCCATCGATCGGTTCGACCGAATACCCGGTGATCGGCGATGCGCCGGGCACCTACGTGCACGTGCGTTGAGGACGAGGTCGGACCGCTTTCGCTATCGTTTCAGTAGCTACTCAGGTCCAACGGGCGAGCGACAGAGCTATTTCTGATGCCTGAATTCTCGCCGCTGCGGCGCGTCCGCCTGCCGCTTCAGTCCTAGCGCCACCTGGAGCGCGCGCGTTCAACCGGGATCAGCCGGTGGTTCAGCGGCGGGGATCGCGTGCTGTTTGCGAACGCTGCGCAGTTTGAGCACCACCAGAACGGCCAGCACCGGGATCGCCGCACCGACCAGCAGATCGGGCTCGAGCGCAAGCCCGCCGGCCTTGACCGCCTTCGCGATGTAGCCGACGAGACCGGCCGCGTAGTAGACGATCGCGGCGACCGACAAGCCTTCCACGGTTTGTTGCAAGCGCAATTGCTGCACCGCGCGGCGATCCATCGAAGCCAACAGCGCGCGGTTCTGCTTTTCGCCCGCGATGTTGACGCGGGTGGACAGCAGATCGCTGGCTTGCGCGACCCGTTTGGAAAGATTGATCAGGCGCCGGGAGGCGGTGGCGCAGGTCGAGACGCCGGGGGTGAGCCGCCGCGTCATGAACTCCTCGATGGTTTGCATGCCTGGCACGCGCTCCTCGCGCAACTCACCGATGCGCGTGATCAC
>JBDTRV010000328.1:0-3984 GCA_039931475.1 Burkholderiales bacterium
ACGGTCAGCACGTTGGCTTTTAAGTCTGGTCAGCAGGCAAAACCGGCGGTTGCTCGGCGTCTACGATTTTTCAGGGGGCCAGCAGCGCTACCTCGCAATGCTCCAATCCTGGCTCGAAGCTGCCGGCGAGCGCGACCTGCTGATGTGCCACCCGAGCCGCACCAGTGACCCCGAAGATTCGCTTAGCCATTCGCGGCAAGCTGAATACGAAGTGCTGGTGAGCGCGGAATTCGCCGAATGGGTCGCAGCGCGCGGCATCGTGCTCTCGCCCATCAGCCGCATGCTCGCGGCATCCGGGTCCAGCGACAGTTGAGGTCGCGGGTCGCCCGGTTGGCTGACAATGCCCGCTCCAGCCCACGGCGCCCAAAACGACAGCGCGACCCATCAAGCACCCACAAAAAAACCGCCCAGGCAGGGCGGCTTTTTCAATGAAGTGCAAGCCCGATCAGTTCAGCGGCGTCTTCTTGCCGTCCTTGTAGTGCGACAACGTGATCGCCGGATTCTTCATTTCACCATTCGGCTCGAACGAAATCACCGCGGTCACGCCCTTGTAGTTGACCTTGGGCAGGAACTTGGTGTACTTCTTCGGATCGGCCGAATCGGCCAGCTTCATCGCGTCGACCAGCACGAACGTCGCGTCATAGGTGAACGGGCTGTAGATTTGATACTGGCCCGGGAACTTCTCGTCGTACCGTTTCTTCCAGGCTTCACCACCCGGCATCTTTGCGAGCGAAGAGCCGCCGGTCGCGCAGATCACATTGTTCAGGCTTTTGGCGCCAGCCGCGATCTTGATGATCTCTTCGGTGCAGATGCCGTCGCCGCCAAAGAACTTCACATCGCTCATGCCGAGTTGGTCTATCTGGCGCAGCATCGCGCCGGCTTGCGCGTCCATGCCGCCGAAGAAGATCGCATCCGGGTTCTTGGACTTGATTGACGTCAGGATCGCCATGAAGTCGGTGGACTTGTCGGTCGTGAACTGCTTGTCGACGACGGTCATGCCCTTTTCCTTCGCGACTTTTTCGAACACTTCAGCCACGCCCTGCCCATAGGCGGTGCGGTCGTCCACGACCGCCACCGTCTTGAGCTTGAGCGTGTCGGCCGCGTACAGCGCCAGGCCCGCGCCGAGGGCAAGGTCGTTCGCGATGATGCGGAAGGTGGTGTTGTATTTCGGCTTGGTCAGATCAGGATTGGTGGCCGCGCCGGTCACGTGCGGAATGCCGCAGTTGTTGTAGATGCGCGAGGCCGGAATGGTCGTGCCCGAGTTCAGGTGGCCGACCACGCCATTCACTTTCGCATCGCACAACTTCTGCGCTACCGAGGTGCCCTGCTTCGGGTCGGCCGCGTCGTCCTCGCTCTGCATCTCGAACGTGATCTTCTTGCCACCGATCACGATGTTCTGCTTGTTCAGATCCTCGATCGCCATGCGCACGCCGTTTTCGTTGTCCTTCCCGTAGTGCGCCTGCGAGCCGGACATCGGCGCCACGCTGCCGATGACGACGGTTTGCGTGTCTTGCGCCACAGCCGGGCTGGCAATCATGGCGGCGGCCATGGCCACCGCGCTGAACGTGTACTTCATCTGCATGTTTGCTCCTTATTTCAAAATTTCAAAGGGTCGATCCCTGAAACCGTGCGATGGCGCGGCCCCGGGCAGGTGACACGGGACCTTAGCGCAATTTACCGGCCGCATCCATAGCAACGCTACCAACTTCAGGCGGGCAACGGGTTTATCCCTATGCGGCCAGATCGTGCCGCACCATCGCATAGCCGTGGTCCGCATAGTGCCGCCAACGGGCGCGGGCCAGCGAGCGATCGGCGTCGTCCCTGGCCACCACTTCGATCAGTCGGGTGAAGCGCTCGAAGCCTTCCGGTACCCGCTCGCCCAGGTTCACCAGCACCTCATGGTGCGTCGCCGCGATTGGCGAAGCCGTGAGCAACACTGGTGACGCCTGCAGCGTGGCCGCGTCAGCACGGTCGCTGCAATGCGGAATGAACTCCTGCGCCGCGAAGGTCCATAGCGCCACATCCAGCTGCTGAAGCAACTCCGCATCCGCGGTGACGACGACCTTCGCCCCGCTGCCGTGGGCCTTGCGCAGCAGCCGGCAGGCGTAGTCGATCTTGTCCGGAGCGTTGAAGTGGAACGCGACTTCGGTCACCAGCGTGCTCGCACTGGTTCACCCATTTTTCTTGCGCGACGACGCTGCAGTCGAGCCCTTCTTCGAAGGCTTCACGGGGTCGGCCACCGACTGCGTCAGCAGGTATTCAATCAACAAGCCCACCGGCCGCCCGGTCGCGCCTTTTGCCGCGCCGCTCTTCCAGGCGGTGCCGGCAATATCCAGGTGGGCCCAAGGGAACTTGCCAGCGAAGCGCTCCAGAAACTTCGCGGCCGTCACAGCACCGGCGGCGCGCCCGGCGATGTTCGGCACGTCGGCGAAGTTGCTCTTCAACCCTTCCGCGTATTCCTCATCCAGCGGCATGCGCCAGCACGGATCGAGCGCGGCATCGCCGGCAGCGATCAGGCTCGCCGCAAGCGCATCATCCGGTGAGAACAGACCGCTTCTCACCCCGCCCAGCGCGATCACGCACGCGCCCGTCAGGGTCGCCATGTCGATCACCGCGCGCGGCTCGAACCGTTCGGCGTAGGTCAACGCGTCGCACAGCACGAGCCGGCCTTCGGCATCGGTGTTGAGCACCTCGATGGTCTGGCCGCTCATGCTGGTCACCACGTCGCCCGGCTTCACGGCCGCGCCGCCGGGCATGTTCTCGGTCGCCGGAATCAGACCGACCACGTTGAGCGCCGGCTTCAGCTCCGCCAAGGCGCGGAACACGCCGAGCACGCTCGCCGCGCCGCTCATGTCGAACTTCATCTCGTCCATTTCGGCAGCCGGCTTGATCGAGATTCCGCCAGTGTCGAACGTGATGCCCTTGCCCACCAGCACCACCGGTGCGTGCGATTTGGCCGCGCCCCGGTACTGCAGCACGATGAAACGCAGCGGCTCGACCGAGGCCTTGGCCACCGCCAGAAACGCACCCATGCCAAGTTTGGCAACCTCTTTCGGCCCCATCACTTCGCAGTCGAATTTCGGCTTCTTGCACAGCGCTTTCGCGACATCGGCCAGCATGGCTGGCGTGGCGTGATTGGCTGGGCGATTGGCCCATTCCTTGGCTACTTCGACACCTTGCACCACCGCCGCCGCGCGCTCGAATTGCGGCCGCACGGAAGCTTCATCGCCGACGCCCAGCGTCACTCGCTCGAGCTTGCGCGGCTCGGGCTTCGACTTGGTGGTGGTGTAGACGTAACTCGCATCGGCGCTCGCCACCACGGCGGCGGCCACGGCGGCTGCGTGCGCGGGCCAGGCAAAGCAGATGCACAGCCGCTTGACGCCCGTCGTCTTTATGGCCCCAACGGCGGCGTTCACCGCTTTTCTCACGTCGCCAGCGGAGCCTTCGCCCACACCAGCAAGCAACACACGCCGCGCCGCTACGCCGGTGCACTGGTAGGTTACAAGCAACTTGCCGGCTTTGAACTCGATGTCCTCGTTCGAGCGCGCTTGCCGAACGAGTTCCGACACCGCGTCTTGCGCTGGCTCAAACCCCTGGGGCAGCAACACGACCAGCGCATCGCACGACGCTTCGGCGGCTTGCGCAAGCGTCATCGTCTTGATCTCGAAGTCCATAATCGAATGCTTTCTTTTCCGGTTGCTTTGAAGGCAATGTTATTTCATTCGTCCATCCGCAAGGAGCTTGCGCGCAGCTTCGGCGCGACCCTGGTGGTGCTGGGCACCGTGGTCATGACGATGATGCTGATCCGCGCCTTGCGCCTCGCCGCGCGCGGCAGCGTCAATCCGCAAGACGTGATGATGGTGCTCGGCTACACCATGCTCGGCCACCTGTCGACCCTGCTCACCGCGAGCCTGTTCATCGCCACCGTGAGCGTGCTCTCGCGCATGTACCGCGAAAGCGAAATGGCGATCTGGTTCGGCGCCG
>JBDTRV010000329.1:0-3977 GCA_039931475.1 Burkholderiales bacterium
CGCTTGCGGTGGCGCAAGCCTATACGGCCCGCGCAACCGCTTTCGGCCGTTTTGCGGTGAGCGCTGCAAAAACCTGGATCTGGGCGCGTGGGCCAGCGAGCAATTCCGCGTGGCCGCCGACGCGCCGCCGGACGATCAGGCGTATGGGGATCCGAAGGAGCAGGCGCAATGAAGCAGACGATCGGCCGCCTCTTTTCTGAAAGCGGTCCTGATTCGCGGCAGATGTGATTTGCACTGGGCCTCCTACCCTGCGCGCGGCCATGCGGCGCTGAGACGAACGGCATGGAGCAAGCTGAGGGATCGTACGAGCGCGTTGGTCGCGGAATGACCGACTTCACGATAAAAAATATGCCTTACCGCTCGTTCATAGGTCGTTTTTAGCTATTAATAAGATAGCATGAACGAATCTGCCAACCGAGCACGCGTCACCCCTGGTGGGTCGGACCCTCGAACCCGCGCTCCCCTGCGAGCCACTGCAGCACCGGCACCGTTCCGGCCAACACCGGCGTGACTGCGATCGGCAAGCGCTGCCATGCGGCCTGCTGCCCTTCGCGCATCTGCAACTCGCCGTTCCAGTCGAACACCTTGCAGAAGAAAAGCCGCACCAGCGCGTGCGGATAGTCAACCAGCTCGGTCTTCCAGAGGTTCGCGGCGCCGATCGCGATGCCCAACTCTTCGTGCAGTTCACGCGCGAGCGCCTGTAGGGTCGTTTCGCCCGCTTCGATTTTGCCGCCTGGAAACTCCCAGTAGCCCGCATACACCTTGCCGGCCGGGCGCGACGTGAGGAGGAAGTCGCCGTTTTCGGCGATCAGCACGCCGACGGCGACATCGACGATCTTGCGGCCGGCCGCATTAACGTCGGCTGCATCGCAGCGCGGGCAATCGACGCGCTGGCCGCCCACGTCTTCGCGCGGGTGATCGGCATCGACGACCAGCGGGGTCGGCTGCACGCGACCCACGGCCCGATCAGACGGAATGCTTGCCGTGCCGCCCCGCGTGGTCGCGCGCGAACTGATACGCGACACGGCCGGTGCGCGAGCCGCGCTCCAGCGCCCAGACCAGCGCCTCGGGCCGCGCGGCGTCGATCGCCTTTTGATCGACGCCGAACGAGGTTAGCCACTGGTGCACGATCGCGAGATATTCGTCCTGCGTGAACGGATAGAAGCTCACCCACAGGCCGAACCGTTCCGACAGCGAAATCTTCTCTTCGATCACCTCGCCCGGATGCACCTCTCCGTCCTCGGTGTGCTGATAGGAGAGGTTCTCCTTCATGTACTCGGGCAGCAGGTGGCGCCGGTTGCTGGTGGCGTAGATCAGCACGTTGGGCGTGGCGGCGGCGATCGATCCGTCGAGAATCGATTTCAGCGCCTTGTAGCCGGGCTCGCCCTCGTCGAAGCTCAGGTCGTCGCAGAACACGATGAATTTTTCGGGCCGGTCCGACACGACGTCGACGATGTCCGGCAGGTCCACCAGATCGGCCTTGTCGACCTCGATCAGGCGCAATCCCTTGGGCGCGAATTCGTTCAGGCACGCCTTGATCAGCGACGATTTGCCGGTGCCGCGCGCACCGGTCAGCAGCACGTTGTTGGCCGGCAGGCCCTGCAAGAAATGCTCGGTGTTCAGCCGGATCTTTTCCTTCTGGATTTCGATTTCCTTGAGGCTGTCGAGCCGCATGTCGGCCACGTGCCGCACCGGCTCCAGGCTGCCGTGGCCGGTGCTGCGCTTGCGGTAGCGATATGCGATCGAAGCGGTCCAGTCGGGCGCGGTCAAGGGTTGCGGCAGCACCGATTCGATGCGGGCGAGCAGTTGCTCGGCGCGCGCGATCAGGCGTTCGAAGTTCTCGTTCATTTCAGCGAGCATGTACGTTGCGGGGCCAGGGTTTTCACGAGCGGTAATCGGCGTTGATCGACACGTAATCGTGGGAGAGGTCGCAAGTCCAGACCGTGTCGCTCGCGCTGCCGCGGCCCAGATTGACCCGCACCGTGATCTCGGCCTGCTTCATCACGCGCTGGCCGTCTTCTTCGCGATACGCAGGGTTGCGCGCTCCGCCCTTGGCGACATGCACGTCGCCGAGAAAAAGATCGACCTTGGTCTGATCCAGATCGTCGATGCCCGCATAGCCGACCGCCGCGAGGATGCGGCCGAGGTTCGGGTCGCTCGCGAAGAACGCGGTTTTGACGAGCGGAGAATGCGCGATCGCATAGCCGACTTTCAGGCACTCGTCCGCCATCTTGCCCCCTTCGACGGTGATCGTGATGAACTTGGTCGCGCCCTCGCCGTCGCGCACGATCGCTTGCGCCAATTGTTGAGCAACCCTGTTCAAACCCGCGAGTAACGCGCGGCCATCCGTGCTGTCGAGCGTGGTGACCGGCGCATGGCGCGCCTTGTTGCTCGCGATCAGGATGAACGAATCGTTTGTGGACGTATCGCCGTCGATCGTCACGCGGTTGAACGATGCGTCGGCCAACCGCTTGGCAACTTTCGGCAGCAACGCGGCATCGACGCAGGCGTCGGTCGCTATGAAACCGAGCATCGTCGCCATGTTCGGGTGGATCATGCCGGCGCCCTTCGCGATGCCGCTGATGCTGACCTTGGCGCCGCCAATCTCGACCTGCGTGCTGAAGGCCTTGGCGACGGTGTCGGTCGTCATGATGCCTTCGGCCGCGCGCGCCCAGTGCGCTTCATTCAGATCGGCCAGCGCCGCCGGCAATCCCGCTTCGATCCGATCCGCCGGCAGCGGCTCCATGATCACGCCGGTCGAAAACGGCAGCACTTGCTCGGGCGATAGGTCGAGCTGCTGCGCGAGCGCGATGCAGGTGGCGCGGGTGCGAGCGAGGCCCTCGTCGCCGGTGCCAGCGTTTGCGTTGCCGGTGTTGATGACCATTGCGCGAATACCCTGCCCGAGCGCCAGATGCTCGCGGCAGACCTGCACCGGCGCGGCGCAAAAGCGGTTCTGGGTGAACACCCCCGCAACCGATGCGCCTTCATCGAGCGCGAACACCGTCAGATCCTTGCGGTTCGCTTTTCGGATGCCGGCTTCGGCAACACCAATGCGCACGCCGGCGATTCGGTGCAGAGCGGCTGGGTCAGGGGCAGACAGGTTGACGGGCATGGCGCTACCTTTTCAATGAAAAAACGGCTTTTTCCCGCGCGTGGAATGGTCGTTTTCAGCTATCAAATCAATAGTTCACGCCGACGTGGATCAAGTCAAGTCAGCTTGCCGTGACAGTGCTTGAACTTCTTGCCACTGCCGCACGGGCACGGCTCGTTACGACCCACTCGCTGCATCGGCATTCCGGGCGGCGCCGCTTCGCGTTGACCAGCGCCGGCGGCGGTCAAGGCGGCCGCGATGGTTTCGACCTCGCCGGTTTCGGTCGGCGCGCTGTAGGTCATGTTGGTGATGCTGTCGGCGCGCTGCTCCAGCGTTTCGGCGGCCGCGTCGATCTGCTCGGGCGACTGGATCTGCACCGTCATCAATACCTTGGTGACTTCGTTCTTGACCGAGTCGAGCATTTGCCCGAACAGCTCGAACGCCTCCCGCTTGTATTCCTGCTTTGGCTGTTTTTGCGCATAGCCGCGCAGGTGGATGCCCTGGCGCAGGTAATCCAGCGCACTCAGATGTTCGCGCCAGTGGCTGTCGATGCTTTGCAACAGCACCATGCGCTCGAACTGCGTGAAGCTCTCGCCGCCGACCAGTTCGACCTTGGCCGCGAATGCTTCGTCTGCGGCCTTGACGACCCGCTCCACGATGTCTTCGTCGGTCATCGCCTCGGCCGCTTCGACTTCCGCCTTGAGCGGCAGGTCGAGCGCCCATTCCTCGCGCAGCACCTTCTCCAGACCTTCAACGTTCCACTGCTCCTCGACCGACTCGACCGGCACGAATTGGCGCGTCAGGTCGGTGAAGCATCCTTCGCGCAGCGAAGCGACCTGCGCGGAAAGATCGGTCGCATCGAGGATCGCGTTGCGCTGCTCGTAGA
>JBDTRV010000330.1:0-3971 GCA_039931475.1 Burkholderiales bacterium
AGCGCCAGCCCCTCTTCGAGGTTGTACTGAATCACATTGACGCCGCGCTTGACGCCGGCGAGCAGGTTTTCGTCGGCGATTTCGATTCCGTAGCCGGTGCAACCGCGCTCGCGCTGCAGCAGGTCGAGCAGGGCGCCGTCGCCGCAGCCCAGGTCGAGCACCCGCGAGCCTTCCGGCACGAGCCGCGCGATCGACTTCATGGTTGCCGCATCGCTCATGAAGGGATTGCCCCCACGCTCGTCACTCCGTGTACTTCGCTGCCCCCCAAGGGGGCGCGACCCTGCTTGAGGCGGCCCGGCGCGGCGGTCATGTGGCCCCCCACGTTTGCCACTTCGTGTGCTGCTCTGCCCCCCCGAGGGGGGCGCGACCTTGCTTGGGGCGGCCCGGCGCGGCGGTCATGGCAGCACCCGGTTGGCAAAGTACGAGCGCACGAGATTCAGATAGCGCGGGTCGTCGAGCAGAAACGCATCGTGCCCATGCGGTGCGTCGATCTCGGCATAGCTCACGCCGCGCCGGTTGTCCAGTAGCGCCTTGACCAACTCGCGGCTGCGCGCCGGAGCGAAACGCCAGTCGGTGGTGAAGCTCACGATCAGGAACTGGCAGGTCGCGCGCGCGAGCGCTGCCTTCAAGCTGCCGCCGTATCGGCTCGCGGGATCGAAATAGTCGAGCGCGCGCGTGATCAGCAGGTAGGTGTTGGCGTCGAAATAGTCACTGAACTTGTCGCCCTGATGGCGCAGATAGCTCTCGATCTCGAACTCGACCTCTTGCGTCGAATAGCGAATGTCGGTGCCGCAGCGCAACTGGCGGCCGAAGCGCTCGTTCATCACGTCGTCGCTCAAGTACGTGATGTGGCCGATCATGCGGGCGATGCGCAGGCCCCGTTTGGGCACCACGCCGTGCTGGTAGAAATGGCCGCCGTGAAAGTCCGGGTCGGTCACGATGGCACGCCGCGCGACCTCGTTGAACGCGATGTTCTCGGCGGTGAGGTTCGGCGCGCTCGCGACGATCACCGCCCGCCCGACTCTCTCCGGATACTGTAGCGCCCAACTCAATGCCTGCATGCCACCAAGGCTTCCACCCATCACGGCGGCGGGCTTTTCGATGGAGAGTGCGTCGAGCAATCGGGCTTGCGAATCGACCCAGTCTTCCACCGTCAGCACCGGGAAGTCGGCGCCGTAGATGCGGCCGGTGTCGGGGTTCTCGTGCATTGGGCCGGTCGAGCCGAAGCAGGAGCCGAGGTTGTTCACGCAGATCACGAAGAAGCGGTCGGTATCGACCGGCTTGCCCGGGCCGATCATGTTGTCCCACCAGCCCTCGGATTTGGGCTGGCCCTCGTAGCTGCCGGCGACGTGGTGAGAGGCGTTCAGCGCGTGGCAGACCAGCACCGCGTTCGAGCGCGCCGCGTCGAGCGTGCCGTAGGTTTCGTAGGTCAGCGAGTAGCCGCGAATCGACCCGCCGCTTCGCAAAGCGAGTGGCGCATCGAAGCGCATGGACTGGGGCGTGGGCGACAACGGCATGAAAACAAGAAACCCGGCGGCGCCAAAGACGCGGCCGGGTCGGCAACCGTCTTTAGCTGAATTTTCTATAGCGCCCGCAAGCAGGAAGGCAAATCGGCGCTTTGCAATGCAGTATAGCGACCGCTCGTCCGCCAACGGCCGACCGTCAGGCGCAGAGGCGCTCGCGCGCTCCCGTGCCCCGTTGCGCCGTTGCGCCGAGCCCAGAGCGACGCACCGCGAGCGATGCCGGCAGCCCGCCTTCGCACGCTATTGGCGCACTTATTGCTTGAACCTGGTGCATTGCTGGCGCCCGTCTCTTGGCGCACCAATACAAGGCACTTTTGATTTCAGGAACACCATGCAAGCACTAAAAGAGGGCGTCGACAGCCTGTTCATTCTGCTGGGGGGCATCATGGTGCTGGCCATGCACGCCGGCTTCGCCTTTCTCGAACTGGGCACGGTGCGCAAGAAGAATCAGGTCAATGCGCTGGTGAAAATTCTGGTCGATTTCTCGGTTTCGACCGTTGTCTACTTCCTGGTTGGCTACGGCGTGGCTTACGGCACCAGTTTTCTGGTCGGCGCGGAGCAGCTCGCGGCGAAGAACGGCTACGAACTCGTCAAGTTCTTCTTCCTGCTCACATTTGCGGCCGCAATCCCCGCGATCATTTCTGGCGGGATTGCCGAACGTGCGCGCTTTTGGCCGCAATTGATCGCAACCGCCGTCATTGTCGGTCTGGTCTACCCGTTGTTCGAGGGCGTGATCTGGAACCACCACTTCGGCATTCAAGCCTGGGTCAGCGGCGTCGCTGGCGCGGAGATTCATGACTTCGCGGGCTCGATCGTGGTGCACGCGGTGGGCGGCTGGCTGGCGTTGCCGGCGGTGATCCTGCTGGGAGCGCGCCGCAACCGCTATCGAGCAGGTGGCGTCATCAGCGCTCATCCGCCGTCGAGCATCCCGTTTCTGGCGCTCGGCGCCTGGATTTTGACCGTCGGGTGGTTCGGCTTCAACGTCATGAGCGCGCAGACGATCGACAAGATTTCGGGCCTGGTGGCGGTCAACTCGCTGATGGCGATGGTCGGTGGCACCCTGGCGGCGCTGGTGGCCGGGCGCAACGACCCGGGCTTCGTGCACAACGGGCCGCTGGCGGGGCTGGTCGCGGTCTGCGCCGGCTCGGATTTGATGCACCCGCTGGGGGCGCTCGTGGTCGGCGCGGTGGCCGGCTTCATGTTCGTCTTCATGTTCACGTTGACGCAAAACAAATGGCGCATCGACGACGTGCTCGGTGTCTGGCCGCTGCACGGTCTTTGCGGTGCCTGGGGTGGCGTGGCGGCGGGCATATTCGGCGCCAAAGCGCTTGGCGGCCTGGGGGGAGTGAGCTTCGGCGCGCAAGTGATCGGAACCGCGCTCGGCATCGGCTGGGCGCTGTTCGCCGGCTTCGCCGTCTACGGCGTGCTCAAACTCGTGATGGGCCTGCGCCTTTCGCAGGAGCAGGAGTTTGATGGCGCCGACCTGGCGGTGCACCGGATCGGCTCGACGCCGGAGCGCGAGGTGAACTGGTAGCTGCGGCGCGGGCAAGGGCCTGGGCCCTGATCGCCTGAAAATCGCAGCCATGCGCCATTGCTTGTTGGAGCTTGAGCACGCTACGCGGCCTCATTCCGCCGCGCCTGATGAAAGACCAACGCTGTTTGAGGCGTGCCTGCGCGCAGCATACGGTGGACTCCTTGAAAAGACACTGTCTGGGATCGAACGCACCGACAATCCAGACCCAAAGCGGGCGCCGGTCCAAGGTTGCACACCTGCTGCCCGCGATTCTTGCAGCCAGCGCCGCGCAAGCGCCGGCTTTCGCGGGTTTCCCCCAGTGCCCGCGCGCGGTGCCGAAGGGGAACGCTCAAAACCGTGTGGGATCATTCGATGATCCTAGAAACCGCAGTTGGATGCGGTCGAGTGTGCTGTGATCGGCGTGACAGGCAAGGCGTGACAACGACGCGGGCTTCTGTCCGCAAGGCGGAACAAGGCCGCATCGCGCGGCGAGCGCGGTGCAATCGGGCGCATAGCGCTCTCACCCAAAAGGCGAACGACGTCGAAGCTAGAAAACTCAAAGCACATGCGGGTTCGCTGAAGGGCGCGAGCCGTCAACTGCGGTTTCTAGGATGATGCCACTCGACCACGACATCGCCGAGCACCGCGGCTACCTGATGCGATTCGCGCGGCTTCAGTTGCGCAACGAAACCTGGGCCGAAGACGCGGTCTCGGAAACGATGGTTGCCGCCTTGTCCAAGCCCGAAGCTTTTGGCCAGCGCTCGCAGCTCAAGACCTGGCTGGTCGGCATTCTGAAACACAAGGTGCTCGATGCGCTGCGCCAGCGGTCGCGCGAAGCGGCGCGGGTGGAGAACTTTGCGAGCGACGGGCCGGACGACGTCGAGACCGCAATGTTCTTAGGCGGCCGCTACGTTGAGCCGCCGGCCGACTGGGGC
>JBDTRV010000331.1:0-3971 GCA_039931475.1 Burkholderiales bacterium
CAGGCTTGATCGTATTGAGCTGCATTTATGCCTCGCACTTCACCAGATAGTAGACCTTGTTGATCATGCCGCGCACCGCAGGCGTGTCCTGCAGTTCAACGGTGTGATTGATGCGCTTCAAGCCCAGCCCGCGCACTGTCGCGCGGTGCGCGGCCTTGCAGCCGATCACGCTCTTGACCAGAGTTACTTTTAGTTTCTTGTCCGCCATGGCTGCCCTCACCCGGTGATTTCTTCGACCGACTTGCCGCGCTTGGCGGCGATCTCGGACGGTGTATTCATGGCTTTCAATCCCTGCAGGGTGGCGCGCACCACGTTATAGGGGCTGCCCGAGCCGATGCATTTGGCGAGCACGTTGGTGACGCCCATTACTTCGAATACGGCGCGCATGGCGCCGCCGGCGATGATGCCGGTGCCTTCGGAGGCCGGCTGCATATAGACCTTGGCCGCGCCGTGACGCCCCATCACCGCGTGGTGCAGCGTGCCGTTCTTCAGGCTGACGCGGAACATTTTGCGCCGCGCTTCTTCCATGGCCTTTTGCACCGCCACCGGAACCTCGCGCGACTTGCCCTTGCCCATGCCGACGCGCCCGTCGCCGTCGCCGACCACGGTCAGTGCCGCAAAACCGAGGATGCGCCCACCCTTGACCACCTTGGTCACCCGGTTGACCGCAATCATCTTCTCGCGCAGACCGTCGTCGCGCTGTTCGCCGCCGACTTTCGCTTGAATTCGTGCCATGTTCAGTACGCCCCTGTCAAAACTTCAGGCCGGCTTCGCGAGCGGCCTCGGCCAGCGCCTTCACGCGGCCGTGGTAGCGATAGCCAGCCCGATCGAACGCCACGCTGTCGAAGCCGGCGGCCAGCGCCTTCTCGGCGATGCGCTTGCCAATCAATGCCGCCGCCGATGCGTTGCCGCCCTTGCCGTTCAGTCCGGCAAGTTGCGAGCGGATCTCCTGCTCGAGCGTAGACGCCGAGATCAGCACGTTCTCGCCGCCCGCATCGACGATGGTCGCGTAGATGTGCTGGTTCGTGCGGTGCACCGTCAGACGCCTGACCCGCAGCTCGCGAATCTTCAGCCGCGTCTGACGGGCACGGCGCACCCGATTCTGGTTCTTGTCCATCATTCGAATCCTCGAAAGCCGCGCTCGCTTACTTCTTCTTGACTTCTTTCAACACCACCCGTTCGCCGGCGTAGCGCACGCCTTTGCCCTTGTAGGGTTCGGGTTCGCGAAACGCGCGGATCTCGGCGGCGACCTGGCCGACGCTTTGCTTGTCGGCGCCCTTGATCACGATCTCGGTGGGCGTCGGCGTCTCAGCCTTCACACCCTCCGGCAACTGGTACACGACCGGATGCGAGAAGCCGAGCGAAAGGTTCAGGCTGGAGCCTTGCGCCTGCACCCGGAAACCGGTGCCGACCAATTGCAGCCTGCGCTCGAAGCCCTTCGATACGCCATGCACCATGTTGGCGATCAGCGCCCGGAAGGTTCCGCTCAGCGCATTGGCCGCCGTGCTCTCGTCGGTCGGCTTGACGCGCAACTCTGCGCCCTCGCGCTCAATGGCGATCAGCGGATTCATGGCCTGGACCAGCGAACCCAGCGGGCCCTTGACGATGATCGCCGCGCCAGCCAAGTCGATTTCGACGCCTGCGGGCACGCCGATCGGATTTTTGCCTACTCGGGACATTGCTCTCTCCCCCGGTCAGGCAACGAAGCCGATGACTTCGCCACCGAGTCCGGTGGCGCGCGCATGGCGATCGGTCATGATCCCTTTCGAGGTCGTGACGATTGCAACACCCAGCCCGTTCATCACCTGCGGCAAGGCGTCGCGGCCACGATAGACCCGAAGGCCCGGACGCGAAACGCGGTCGAGCCGCTCGATGACCGGCTCGCCGGCGTAATACTTCAACCGGATCTCGAGCGTGCGCAACACGCCTTCGCCCTTCACGGAAAAGTCTTCGATGTAGCCTTCATCCTTCAGAAGCTTGGCAATGGCCACCTTCAGTTTGGACGTCGGCATGGAGACTGATTGCTTTTCGACGCGCTGCGCGTTGCGGATGCGCGTGAACATGTCGGCGACCGGATCGCTCATGCTCATGATGGAATTCCTCTTTCAAGCTCGCTCATTGCTGTGCCGCCGCTCACCAGCTGGCCTTGGTTACGCCCGGCACCTCGCCGCGCATCACGATCTCGCGCAGCTTGTTGCGCCCGAGGGCGAACTTGCTGTAGGTGCCACGCGGGCGGCCGGTGATCTCGCAGCGATTGCGCAGCCGCGTCGGACTGGAGTTGCGGGGCAGCGCCTGCAGCTTCAGACGCGCCTGGAAGCGGTCCTCTTCAGACAGGGACTGATCGTTGATGATCGTTTCAAGCGCCCGGCGCTTGCCGGCGAATTGCTTCACCATTGCTTCGCGCTTCAGCTGGCGATTGATCAGAGCGAGTTTGGCCACTTTCGTTGCTTCCTCAAATGCGCCCGAATTCAGGTGCGGAACGGGAACTTGAACGCCGCGAGCAGCGCTTTGGCTTCCTCGTCGTTCTTCGCCGTCGTCGTGATGCTGATGTTCAGGCCGCGCAGAGCGTCGACCTTGTCGTATTCGACTTCCGGAAAGATGATCTGCTCTTTCACGCCGAGGTTGTAGTTCCCGCGACCATCGAACGACCGGGCCGAAATGCCGCGGAAGTCGCGAACGCGCGGCAACGCGACCGTGACCAGACGATCGAGAAACTCGTACATCCGCTCGCCGCGCAGGGTCACCATGCACCCGATCGGATAGCCGGCGCGAATCTTGAAGCCGGCAATCGGCTTCTTCGCCTTCGTGGTCACGACCTTCTGGCCCGCGATCTTGGTGAGGTCGGCCGAAGCGTTGTCCAGGACCTTCTTGTCGGCCACCGCCTCGCCCACGCCCATGTTCAGCGTGATCTTGGTGATGCGCGGCACCTCCATGACCGACTTGTAGCCGAACTGCTCGACCATGTCGGGAACCACCTTCTCGCGGTAAATCTGCTGCAGACGTGCCATCTGATCTTTCCTTTCGTTCAAACCGGGCCGACCATTTCGCCGTTCGCCTTGAACACGCGCACCTTGCGACCGTCCTCGAGCTGGCGCAGAGAGACCCGATCGCCCTTGCCGGTCGCCGGATTGAAGAGCATCACGTTGGACCGGTCGATCGGCATCGTCTTTTCGATGATCCCGCCCGTCTCCCCCTTCATCGGGTTCGGACGAACGTGCTTCTTGACCGTGTTCACGCCCTCGACCAGCAAATGCCGCTCTCCGGCGCGGTTGACGACCGTGCCGCGCTTGCCTTTGTCGCGGCCTGCGATGACGACGACTTCGTCGCCCTTGCGAATCTTTTGCATCAAAGCACCTCTGGAGCGAGCGAGACGATCTTCATGAACCGCTCGGTGCGCAACTCACGCGTGACCGGTCCGAAAATCCGCGTGCCGATCGGCTCGAGCTTGGCATTGAGCAGCACCGCCGCGTTGCCGTCGAACTTGACCAGCGAACCGTCGGGCCTGCGCACGCCCTTGGCCGTGCGCACCACCACCGCGTTGTAGATCTCGCCCTTCTTGACGCGACCACGCGGCTGCGCCTCCTTCACGGAGACCTTGATGATGTCGCCGATGCCCGCGTAGCGCCGCTTGGAGCCGCCAAGCACCTTGATACACATCACTGAACGCGCGCCAGTATTGTCGGCGACGTCGAGCGTCGATTGCATCTGAATCATGATTTCGTCCCAACTTGCTCCGCGGTTTCGCTTGCTTGCATCCCCGTGTCAGAAAGGGGGAATCCGTGCAAAGGTCCGGCGGCCAGTCTTGGTCCCGTGGTTTGGGTGATCCGGCAAGAAGGCGCCATGCCCAAGCTTGCGAAGGGAAGGGCGCCAACCGACCCAAGCTTGCCGCGCCCCGGCAACCAATCCCGGATGATCCAAAAGAATCGTTTCCAGGGTCACCTGGGAGTTGCCCATTCGCGCTTGTCAGCGCC
>JBDTRV010000332.1:0-3966 GCA_039931475.1 Burkholderiales bacterium
CAGGCTCGCAGCCAGCGCCATCACGAAAAGATGCGGCTGGAACTGGGGGTCGTAGCCAGGCAACAGTCGTGCGACGTTGGCAGCGGGCCGTGGCGGTACGCCGGTTTGCATCGCGATCCACATGAACCAGATCACGATCGCCCAGACGCTGAAGAACAGCAGGGTGAACCAGTCGATCAATGCCGCCATGCTGCGCCGAAGCGTGGGCAAGGCAAAGGCAGCGAGCGCGGCGAGCGCGGGCAACGCCAGCAGCAGCGAGCGGTCTGAGGCCGACGTGCTCACGGTTGTCGCAACCGCCACGGCGGCGAACCAAAGCGGCAGCGCCAGGTGCCGACCGGGCTGGCCGCCGATCAACTGTTTGCGCCAGCTCCACAGGGCCCACAGCGCCAGGGGCCACGCCGGCCAAGTGAACCAGAGAAGCAAGCGTCCCAGGCTTTGCCAGTCACGGCCGTCGCCGGGCGGCAGCACGATCCGCCAGCGCCAAAGATCGAGCGCGCCGGCCACGGCCGCCACCATCAACGTCAGTAGCGCCATCGCGATCGACCAGCGTCGAGCCCGCCCCTGCGGCTCGTCCGCGCCGCCGGTCCAACTGATCACGGTGATGCCGGCTCCGAGCAGCACCGCGATGGTTGGAGCGCCCGAAAGCGCCAAGCCCACGATGCCGATGATCGCGCAGATCGTCGGGCCAACAACGCGATATGGCATGGCAGACGCAGCGTAGAACAGCAGCGCGCCGAAGCTCAGTTGGGCTAGCGCGGGCGTGATCTCGTGCGATAACTGCGTGAGGCCCAAGGTGGCCAGCAGGGCAAGCAGGCCACCATCGGCCATCGCGCGCGCGTAGTCGGCTGGGTCTGCTTCGCCGCCGAACGCGAAAGCGACCGGTTGGGCTAGCGGGCTGCGCGCGAGGTTGTAGACGGCATGCCAGGTCGCCAGCAATGTCAGCGCCAACAGCACCATGAACGGTAAGCGAGTCGCGACTTCCGGCGGAATCCAGGTGGGCGCAATCTTGATCGCGGCAGCGCCCAGCCAATACGGCAGCAGCGCGTCGACTTCCGGCTCGAGCCCCAGCAAGCGCGGATTGAGCCAACTGCCCGAACCGCTTGCGCTGGCAAGCTCGGCCATGTAGCCGAACGCGCTCATGTCCGCGCTTTTCCACGGCTCGCGCCCGACAAAGCCGGCCAAGACGTAGATCAGCCCCAAAAGCAACAACACGAAGCGCGGCAGTCGGCGCACGGCGCTTTGCGCAACGATAGCGGGCGTGGGCTGGTTCACGAAAGCGGGGCTAACCGGAAGCGCGATGGCTCCCAAAAAGAAACAAAGGGCAGTCCGAACTGCCGAACTGCCCTTGATTTTGACCGATGATGCTTCGCGCGAAGCGCCGCCGGCGAAGGCGAAAAAAGTGCGCTTTGGGCGCCTCGCCCTTACTTCGCGGCCGTCTTGCCGAAACGGTTGCGGAACCTCTCGACCCGGCCGCCCATGTTGTCGACCGACTTTTGCGTGCCGGTGTAGAACGGATGCGATTCGCTCGACGTGTCCAGCTTGTACAGCGGCAAGTCGCGGCCATCGTCGGCCTTGCCGGTTTCGCGCGTGTTCACGCAGGAACGGGTGACGAACTTGAAGCCGTTCGACAAATCGACGAACAGCACTTCGCGGTAGTTGGGATGAATGCCTTCTCTCATGGGATGTGCCCCTTCAGTGGCGACAGCCGCTTGCAACCTTCGCGCAAAACCGCTTGCACGATTGAATCAGGCTGCAGGTACTTTTCGCCGATCAACCCTCGATTATCGCACGGGCGTCGACGTCAGTCGCTTCCGCAGCGCCATCGGCCGCGTCGAATCGCCGGTGGAGCAGCCCCATCGCGGGGAAGGACGCGCGAGTCGGTTCACACCGCTTCGGTGTACCAGCTTGCATCCAGCAATGCCGTTGGTGGATCGGTTGTCGGCGCTGTTGCGAACGGCGCGCGCGCGGTGATTTCCACGGCAAGGCTCTGCATCCGCTCGACGTTGCGCACGATCAGCGCTTCGAACGCGGCGCTGTCGTAAATATCGGTGAGCGCCCGGTTCATCTCGTGAAACCAGTCGATCTCGCGCTGGTCGAGCAAGCGCCCGGCGCCGCAGGCGTCGCGCGGAGGGCGCCGGGCGCTTTCAGCGAACAGTGCCTGCATTTCGAGGTTCAACTTGCGCCCGAGCGCGAATGGCTCGCGCAGCCTCGACAGCACGGAAATGTCCGTCAGCCGTCCGGCAAAAAACAGCGGCGACAGCAATGCCCAGTAATAGGTGTAGTCCCAGATCACCTTGAGCGGCATTACCTGTGCGTCGCCGAACAGTGCGTACTGATCCTGATAGAGCGGCAGCGTGTTCTCGTAAAACGACGCGAACAGTTGCTGGTAGACCTGCGCACGCGCCGCGATGGGCGAGCCGGCGCGATCGCGCTCGACAAGATCGCAGATGTAGGTGTTCGCGATCGCGATGAAGTCGGTGCCGGGCGAATAGAACGGATCGAGAAACACGCCCGCTTCACCGGTGATCGCCCAACGCTGGTCGGAGAACACCTGCGCGCAGTCATACGAATAGTCGCGCAGAAACATGAAGTCCTGCAGTTGGTGGCGCGAATCGGCGAGCGCCTCTGCCACCTTTGGCTGGTGCAGGGCAAGCCATTGCATTGCCTTGTCATGCGAGTTCATCGTTTCGATCGGGTGCATCTTCGCGTCGCATACGATGCCGATCGAATGCGAGCCGCTCGAAAGCGGAATCAGCCAGACCCAATAGCCGGGGCCGCACATGTGGTTGGTCGAGCGCCAGCGGTCCGGCGGATCGCAACGCTGCAACCATTCGGCGTCCTCGGACCAGTTCTGCGGGTCGACGTGCCCGGCCACTCGCCACCAGACGGCGTTGGCGTCGTGCTCGTTCTTGCGCGCCAGACCGAGCTTGCGCTTGAGCAAGCCGGCGCGCCCCGACGCATCGACGAGCCAGCGCGCCGAAAGGTGATGCGCCCGGCCGCCCTGCTCGAACGCGACACGATGCGGCGCCGTGGCTTCGCCCAGTTCGAGTTGGCGCACGACCGCGCCGCCATGGAGCTGCACGCCAAGTTCGCGCGCGTGCCCGGCGAGAAAATTCTCAAAGCGGCCGCGGTCGATCTGCCATGACGGCGTGGGCAGCACGCGGCTTACGCCGATCTCGGTGCAGCGGTCGACGTCGGCGCGTTTGTCGCTGAAGAAAAAGCGGAAGCCGAACTTGCGCAAATGGCAGGTGTCCAGGTGCTCCCTGAAGCCCAGCACTTCCGAAAGGTAGTGGGCGCCAATCTCGACCGTCGATTCGCCGACCTTGAAGGCCGCCTCGCGCACCGGATGCTCGCGCCGCTCGATCACGTGAATCGAAAGGTCCGGGTTGCGTTGACGCAGGTGGATCGCCAACGTCAGACCGGCCAGGCCGCCGCCGACGATCGCGACGTCCGCGAGGTCAAGGCTGAAGGCGGAGGTAGGGGTGGCGGACATATCGATTCGTGGTGTGGTTGGTGGCTGATGGCTTGCGCGAGGCCAGTCGTCTCGCTAATTCCAATCCAGCAACAGTCGAAGCCGTTGCCCCGGCCCTGCGTGCAGCCGAACGGTGCTTTCGTTCGCGGCCAGCGCGTCGAACAACGGCAGCATCTGCGCCATCGCGTTGCCAGCGGAATGCGCGTGGAGCGCGCCTCCCGCCGCCACCGCGCTGCCGTTTTCGAGCACGGCCGACAGACGCGGCGCGCCGGCTCTGGGCTCACGCGCAAGCACCAAGGCGCCGCCGAGCAAGCCCGCGCTTTTGGAGACCGCCGCCAGCGGGCCGCTAGCGTGGCTGTCGTAGGCGACCAACAGCACCGCCTCTGCGTCCGCCGCGAGCAGCGCCAGTGCTTCCATCAGCCCCTGCGCGAAGCTCGCATCGAACGCGCTCAGCGCGGTGGCCGGCTCCATCGCTCCGACCCCAATCGTCCAGT
>JBDTRV010000333.1:0-3964 GCA_039931475.1 Burkholderiales bacterium
AGATCGTGCTGGGCAAGCTGAGCGGCCGCAATGCGTTCAAGCAGCGCTTGCAGGACTTGGGTGTGAGCTTCGACAGCGAGGCCGGCATCAATGCCGCATTCACGAAGTTCAAGGAACTGGCCGATCGCAAGAGCGAAATCTTCGACGAAGACATCCTCGCGCTCGTCAGCGACGAAAGCGTGACCAGCGAGCACGAACAGTACGGCTTCGTCTCGCTATCTCAGCACAGCGAAACCGGCGAGCGGCCGCAAGCGTCGGTGGTGTTCACGGTGGCGGGCAAGGAAGTCAAGGGCGAGTCCGACGGCAACGGCCCGGTCGACGCATCGCTCAAAGCGATCGAAACGCATGTGAAGAGCGGAGCCGAAATGGTGCTCTATTCGGTCAACGCGATCAGCGGCTCGACCGAAAGCCAGGGCGAGGTCACGGTGCGGTTGCAAAACAGCGGCCGAGTTGTCAACGGCGTCGGCGCCGACCCCGATATCGTCGTCGCTTCGGCCAAGGCTTATCTCAGCGCCCTCAACAAGTTACAGAGCAAAGCTGATCGAGTTGCAGCACAGGGCTAGGGTTTGCACCTATAAATTAATTCACGTTTTACAAGGCGCGCGCAAGTGATTGATCTTGCGTGCTTTTTTTCCGCTCTGTACACTTGCGCTTTCCGTGTTGGCCAACCCGGAGCGCTCCATGTCCCGCTGCCACCCCATCCCCAAGCTCGTTCTTGCCAACCGGTTCATCCATTGGCTCGCGCTGGCGCTTTTGTTTTCGTTGTCGTTTTTGCTCGTGCCTCAAGCTGAAGCGGGCTCGCGCAAGAAGTCCGAAACCAAACAGGCGGCCAGCCGCGGCATCGACAAAAAAGCCGCGCGCGCTGCATCGCATGAGCGCGGTGCGCGCCGGGTGCAAGCGACCATTTCCGCAAGTCGGGGCAAAAACAGTGCGCGAGCGAAACCGGTGGCGCATTCCCTGCGCCCAGGGCGCCAACGCATCCTTGTCGAGGTGGAGCGGCCGGCGCCGCGCCAGTCGTTCGGCGAACAACTGGGCCTGCATTCAACGCAAGACGAGCTCGATCTGAAATCCAGCGTCGCCCTGGTGATCGATCAGGACACGCACGAAGTGCTGCTGCGCAAGAACGACCAGGCGGTGCTGCCGATCGCATCGCTCACCAAACTGATGACCGGCCTGATTCTGAGCGAAGCCCGCTTGCCGCTCGATGAGCTGATCACGATCGACCAAGACGACGTGGACACCGAAAAGCACAGCCGTTCGCGTCTCAGGGTCGGCACGACGCTGTCTCGTGGCGAACTGCTGCATCTGGCCTTGATGGCAAGCGAAAACCGCGCCGCGCACGCGCTCGGTCGCACTTTTCCGGGTGGCATGGTGCGTTTCGTCGCGACGATGAATGCGCGCGCGCTGATGCTTGGCATGAAGGACACGCGCTATGTCGAGCCCACTGGCCTGTCCAGCGCCAACCAATCGAGCGCGATTGATCTGGCCATCCTGGTTTCCGCTGCGCACAAGAACGCGTTGGTCCGCCAATTGAGCACCTCACCGGGCTATGAGGTCGAAGTGGGCAACCGGCTGGTCCAGTTCAACAACACGAACCGGCTGGTGATGAACCCGGATTGGGACATCGGCTTGCAGAAGACCGGCTACATCTCCGAAGCTGGCCAGTGCCTGGTGATGCAGACCAAGATCGCCGGGCGCAAGCTGATCATGGTGTTCCTCGATTCGGCCGGCAAGTTAAGCCGCCTGGGCGATGCCGAACGGGTGCGGCGCTGGGTCGAGGCCCATCCACTGCCGTTCCCGACGTTGCGGAGCAGCTTGCGCGGGTTGAGCGGCGGGTAGCGGCAAGCGACCTTCGCGAACGGCCAAACAACCTTCCTGCGCCGATCGCCACATTGACACGGCGTTGCCCGTGAGCGCCTTCGGCGCGGCTATTTCTGGCGATGCCCCAGTGCCGACGAAATTTCCCCTGCCGCCTGGACGAGTTTGAAAATCCAGGCATCGTCCAGCAGCGCGGCGGGCGCCGAGATCGACAGCCCCGCCACGAGATGGTTCTGCTCGTCATGGATGCCGGCGGCCATGCAGCGCACGCCGGCTTCCAGCTCTTCGTTGTCGTCCGCGACGCCGCGCTTGCGTATCGCTGCGAGCTCACGCTCCAGCGCCGCAAGGTCGGTGATGCTGTTGGGCGTCTGGCCGGGAAGGCCGGTGCGATCGGCGTAGGCGCGTAGCTGGCGCGAATCCTCGGCAGCGAGAAACAGCTTGCCGACGGACGTCAGGTGCAACGGCGCGCGGCCACCCACCGCCCGCACCACCTGCATGCCCGAGCGTTCGCTGACCGCACGCTCCACATAGATGATCTCGTCGCCCTGGCGCAAGCTCAGGTTGACCGGCTGCTGCACGGAAAGATTCAGCTCGCGCATCGTTGGCAGCGCCGCGTCGCGTACGCCGAGCCGATGCTTCACGAGGTTGCCGAGTTCAAGAAAGCGCAAGCCCAGCCGATAACTGCCGGCCTCGGGCCGATCGACGAAGCGGCCGATCGCGAGGTCGTTCAGGATGCGGTGCGTGGTCGATGGATGCAGCCCCGCTTTGGCGCTGATGTCCTTGAGCGACATCGTCTCGTTGTGGCCAGCGAGCACGTCGATCAAGGTGAATATGCGCTCGATGACCTGAACAGTGGGCACCGCTGACAGGTTCGCTTTCGGGTTTCTCATGGCTGCGCCATTTTATATGGCGAAACACCAGCTCGTTGTCTGCAACGACTGGCTGGGTCGCACCCCATCGACCCAGGAGACCGGGCCTGCGGCGCGAGTGCTACATAAAAAATAGCTGAAAAACCATAACCGGTGAGCGGAAACGGCAAATAAAACAAGAAATCAGTGCCGCGGTCGTCACCCAACCGACCCGCCGGCCGCCGCTTCGCCCGCCTCGCCGGTCACCCAGACGCCGTCCTGCAGCAGCTCGTGCGGCCGAAACTGCCGCTTGTAGCTCATCTTGGGGCTCTCGCGGATCCAGTAGCCGAGATACACATGCGCCAGACCCAGCCGCCTGGCCTGCTCGATCTGCCAGAGCACGCTGAAGGTGCCATAGCTTGCTTGGGCGTCGGGCTCGTAGAAGGTGTAGACGGCCGAGATGCCGTTGTCCAGCACGTCCAGGATGGTGACCATCTTGAGCGCGCCTGCCGCGCCATCGAGCGCCGGCTCGCGAAACTCCACCAGCCGCGAGTTGACCCGGCTTTGCAGCAGGAACTGGGCGTACTGGTCGATGCTGTCGTGGTCCATGCCGCCGCCCGCGTGGCGACCGTTCTGATAGCGCAGGTAGAGTTGGTAGTGCTCGGGCAGGAAGCCGAGCTTGAGCACCCGCACAGCCAAGTCGGCGTGGCGCTTTTGCGCGCGGCGCTGACTGCGATCGGGCGTGAAATCGGCGGCATTCACCCGGAGCGGCACGCAGGCCTGGCAGCCGTCGCACCAGGGGCGATAGGTGAACATGCCGCTGCGCCGAAAGCCTTGCGTGACCAGCTCCGAATAGGTGTCGTTGCGGATCAGATGGCTCGGCGTCGCGACCTGCGAGCGCGCCTGCCGCGCGGCAAGGTAGCTGCAGGCGTAGGGCGCGGTTGCGTAGAACTGCAACGCGTGAAGGGGAAGGTCGCTTAAGTGGGTCACGAAGGCGGGGGGTCTTCAACCGTCGGGCCAAGGTCTTCAGGCACCACGCTAGCAAGAGAGGCCGACAGGTTGTTCCAGTATACGGGCCGGAAATTCCAGTCGATGGGCGGCTTTGCGCTTGCCTTTCGCACCTCAAGCGCGAAGTCGGCGCGCCGCATCTCGCGCGCGCCGAGCGTTGCAAGGTGCGGCGTGTTTTGCTGGCAATCGATAAGTTCGATCGCATGCTGCCGCCCGAGGGCGACCAGCGCCGCCAGTGCGATCTTGGAGCCGTCCGGCACGGTCGTGAACATCGATTCGCCGAACACCGC
>JBDTRV010000334.1:0-3959 GCA_039931475.1 Burkholderiales bacterium
GATGCCAATCGCGCGCCTGAGCGACCCTTGGGTGACGCTGCGGATGTCTTTTGCGTCGATCGTGATCCGGCCGCCGGTCACGTCGTAGAAACGGAACAGCAATCGCGCCAATGTCGACTTGCCGGAACCCGATGGGCCGACCACGGCGACGGTCTTGCCGGCTGGAATCTCGAAGTCGATGTCGCGCAGAATTGGCCGTTCCTCTTCGTAGGCGAAGCTCAGGTTCTCGTAGCGCACGGTCGGGTTGGCCGCGCAATCGAGCTCGACGGCATCCGGCGCATCGGCCACTTCGCGCTCCCGCTCCAAAAGCGTGAACATCTTGTCCAGATCGACCAGGTTCTGCTTGATCTGCCGGTACAAGGTGCCGAGGAAGTTCAGCGGAATGTAAAGCTGGATCATGAAGGCGTTGACCATCACCAGATCGCCCAAGGTCAGCTTGCCGGATACCACGCCCTGGGTCGCGACCCAAAGCATCAGCACGAGGCCGGTCGCGATGATGAGTTGCTGGCCGGTGTTGAGCATCGATAGGGTGCTCTGGCTTTTCAGTTGCGCGCGGCGCAAGCGCTCCAGGCTCTCGTCGTAGCGGCGCGCCTCGAACGATTCGTTGTTGAAATATTTGACGGTTTCGTAGTTCAGCAGCGAATCGATCGCTCGCGTGTGCGCGGCCGAATCCGACTCGTTGGCTTCGCGCCGGAACTTGGTGCGCCATTCGGTCACGGAAACCGTGAACGCGATGTAAAGCACCAGCGCGCAAATCGTGATGCCCGCGAAGCGCACGTCGAACTTGATGGCGAGGATCGACAGCACCAGCGCGACTTCGATCAGGGTCGGCACGATGCTGTAGAGCGAATACGAGATCAGCGATTCGATGCCGCGCACGCCGCGTTCGATGTCGCGCGTCATGCCGCCGGTCTGGCGCTCGAGGTGAAAGCGCAAGCTGAGCGCGTGCAAATGCTCGAAAGTCTCCAGCGCGATCGTGCGCGCGGTGCCGTGCGTGGCCTTGGCGAACACCAGTTCGCGCAGTTCCGTGAACAGCGAGGTGGAGAGCCTGAGCAGCCCGTAGCCGACCAGCAGGGCGATCGGCACCACCAAGACCGCTTGCGCGTCGCCCGGTTTGATCGACAGGGAGTCGACCAGATTCTTCAAGAGCAGCGGCACGCCCACGTTCGCTACTTTTGCGCCGACCATGAACAGGAGCGCCGCGAGCACCCGCCACTTGTAGCGCCAGATGTAGGGAAACAAACGCTTGAGCGTCGCCCAGTCGGCACCGCGGGCGTCGGCCCGTGCGGCGTTGCCCCCGCTGCCCGAGCCGCCCGTTGCGGCGGGCGCCGACGCCGTGGCTGTCGGCGTGACCGGCGCCGTGAGATCCGCGCCGCGCCGCATCAGTGACAATCTTTCGTGAACAGAAACTTTTGCATCCTTACGGAGATTGTGCCCATGTCGACCAACGCAAGTGAAACCGTCCACGCCTTGCCCACGGACATGGTCCTGGTGTTAAAGGTGATCCCGATGCCGGCCGATTGCAACGCGAGCGGCGACATCTTCGGCGGCTGGGTCATGGCGCAGGTCGACCTGGCCGGCTCGGTTCTGCCGGCGCGCTACACGCAAGGGCGCATGGCGACGGTCGCGGTCAACCAATTCGTGTTCAAGCAGCCAGTTCGGCTGGGCGACATCCTCTCGTTCGTCGCAAGCGTCACTCACATCGGCCGCACTTCGATCACGGTGCAGGTCGAGGTGTACGCCGAACATTTCGCGACGCAGGGGCAGTACAAGAAAGTCACCGAAGCGTCGCTGACGTACGTGGCGATCGACGCACAGGGCAAGCCTCGGCCGATTCCGAAAGAGGGGGTGGCGCCTGCGGCTTGAACGCCGACAGCGATTCGCTCGTTACTACCAATTAGATAGCTGAAAACGTCCATTGGACGAGCGAAAACGGGAAAAAAATACGAATTTTCCGCTTTGGCAGGCGCGCTGGGCGTCAATCACGAGGCCGATCGACCCGCGCCGGCACGCAGCAAGGCTTCGGGATTGCGACTTCACCGATCCGCGGGTCGGGATCGTTCAGGAGGGATCGCACGGCAGCCTCATTCAACGTCACCTCCGCGAGCGGTATTGCGCCCAAGACGTTCAAAGTCCGGGCCGCGGCCGGATCGAGCCGACGCACGACGTCGGTGAAAGCACTACACGTTCCCCGGACCTGGCTTTCCCATGCCTGTTTGCTGATATAGCCCTGAAGCGCCGTGAAGCCGGCCGGCATTTTCAACGTCATGGTCACCAGAATGCTCCCGTCACGGCGTGCGGCATCGAGCAACTCTGGGTCCAGGCGCACCGGAGGAGAGCTGTCGCGCCCGGTAAAAGACATCGATCGAATGTCTTCCCGGTTGCGGAGGTGAAAGAACCCTTCGGTGTTCGCGTCGACTGTGATGGCTGGGTTGAAGGTTTGCTTTTCGCCCGGCAGTGGACAGCCTGCGCTTCGCGCTGCGGTGGTCGCCTAGAGTTTGTCGAAATTCCGGAATCCGTTCGGCGGCAGCGAATTCACGATGTCCTCGGCCTTCTGGCGCCACTCCGCCGCAACTTCGTCGGAGTACGCAAACTCGCTCGTTCCGTCTTCGCGCATCCGCCATTCAAGGTGGTCGAGATGCGGAATCACGTCAACCAGTACGTGCCCTTCGCGCGCGATTTCTTTTTCGATGCGGGTGTGCAGGCCGTAGGGATCGAAGGTCCTCGGCGTGGAAACGCGTGGCCGCGAACGCATGATGTCAGCCGCCATTCCCAGAGGATTCAGGCGCTCGAGCAATGGTGTGCCGAAGGGTGGCTCGTTCGACGACGGAGGTGCTTGAGCTTTCAGCGCCTGCGCAATGGCCTCGGCGTGGGACCGCGCGGTCGTTTGCCCGCAATCCGGCGCTGGTTCAGAGGCCTGCGGTGGATCGGCGGCCATAGTGCCACTCGCTAGCAGAATTAAGGCCGCAGCGAAGGTCACCTTCGATTTCGTCACGTTCGGCGGCAAGGCAGCGGCGAACACAGGTGTGGTGGGCGCGGGGTCGTTCATGTTCAGGGCAAAGAGATGAGCTGCCAAGCATTGTCGCTAGGATGGTCGCTCGTTTGATCGAGCCGATGGTTTGCCACCTGCCGCCGCCACCCACGAATGCCCCTCGCCACTTTGATCCTCCTGCCATTCCTCGCGAGCGCCGTCGCCGGCCTGCTGCCGACGCACGCGCGTAATGCGGCGTCGACGCTTGCCGGATTGATCGCGCTGGTGTGCCTGGTTCAGGTCGCGTTGCTGTTCCCCGACGTGCAAGCCGGCGGCGTGCTGCGCGAGGAGTACCGCTGGCTGCCCTCGGCCGGGCTGAACCTGGTCATCCGCGTGGACGGTTTCGCCTGGATGTTCTCGGTGCTGATCCTGGGCATCGGCGCGCTGGTGGCGATGTATGCGCGCTACTACATGGCGGCCGAGGATCCGGTGCCGCGCTTTTTCTCGTTCCTGCTCGCGTTCATGGCCAGCATGATGGGCGTGGTGCTGTCGGGCAACCTGGTGCAGCTCGTGCTGTTCTGGGAGCTGACCAGTCTGTTCTCGTTTCTCTTGATCGGCTATTGGTATCACCGGGAGGATGCGCGGCGCGGCGCGCGCATGTCGCTCACGGTGACGGGCCTGGGCGGCATTTGCCTGCTCATCGGCGTTCTGCTGATCGGCCACGTGGTCGGCAGCTACGACCTGGACGACGTGCTCGCTTCGGGCGACCAGCTTCGCACCAGCGGGCTGTATCCGGTGCTGCTGGTGCTGGTGCTGCTCGGGGCGTTGACCAAGAGCGCGCAGTTTCCGTTCCACTTCTGGCTGCCGCATGCGATGGCGGCGCCGACGCCGGTCTCCGCCTATCTGCATTCGGCGACGATGGTGAAACTTGGTGTGTTTTTGATCGCGCGCCTGTGGCCGGCGCTGTCGGGCACGGACTGGTGGTTCT
>JBDTRV010000335.1:0-3949 GCA_039931475.1 Burkholderiales bacterium
TTTTTCGGCGGCGGCGACGGCGCGGTCGACTTCGGTCTTACCGCCCAGCGCGACTCGGCCCGAGACGGCGCCGGTGGCGGGGTTGAACACGTCCTGGACTTTTCCCGCCTCGGCGCCAACCGTTGTGCCGGCGATGTAGTGGTCGATGCTTTTGATGCTCATGGCTCGGTGGGCCGCTGCGGCCGTGCTGGGTTGCGATGACTTCAGTATCGCCAAAAAGCGCAAGGCGCAACAGCGGCGAAGATTTGGCCCAAACGCAACACCTTGCAGTTTTTTTGGCTCACATCGGCCGTCGCCGCTTTACAGCCGGCCCTCTATAGCTATAAAAATTGAAGTGAGTGGATTGGTTTGGCGCTGCGCACGCAACCGCACGGGCCTGCACCTTTCGCCGGTTGGGATTGAGCAGATCGAGGCCTGGCGCATCGATCCCGCCGCTGATTAGCCCCAAAGAGTGCACGAGCGCCGCGCCCGGCAGAACCGTTCGGCCAAAAGGTGACTTTTGTGGGAGCACGAAGTGCACGGCAGCCGATAGATTGTCGTTAAGCAGGCAAACCGCCGGCTGCCGCGAGCTACGACCGCTCGCAAGCGGCGTGTTCCGCCCGAGACGATCGGACCATCGAGGAGCAAAGGAAATGAATTCTGCTTTTTCCACGAGCCAGAACGCCAAGGCCTACGAGCTGCGCTTCAGATCGTTGTTTGACGACGGCAAGGCATTGGCCTTTCCCTGCAATGCCAATGGCGAAGTCGACATGGACGCCTTGAGCCAGCGCGCCCGCGACAACTACCTGGCCGCGCGCGCACTGATCGGGCGCCAATTTGCCTGGCCGGCCGTGCAGTCGGTCGCGCTCCACTGAAGGGGCGGCCATCGCGCAAACAAGCGATGCCACTTGAAAAGAATCCTTGAACGACGTGGCCGGATGCAGCAACTCATCGTTACCCAACAGCAACTTTTCAGAGCGCGGCTCCCGACCCAAAGAGCCGACCCAGCCAAACAGGAGCATTGCAATGAACCACCCGAGCACAACGAATCAATCCGCCGAAGCCTTCGAACTGCGCTTTCAGTCCTTGTTCGATACCGGCAAGGCGCTGGCCTTTCCCTGCACCGCGAGCGGAGAGGTCGACCTGGACACCTTGAGCGAGTGCGCCCGGCGCAACTACCTGTTCGCACGCGCAGTGGTGGGCCGCATGTTCGAGTGGCCGGCAGTGCGGGCGGTGACGCTGCATTGAGCGGTCACGATGGACATTGGCCGCGCGGCCGGATCGGCGGAAGGTTCGAACAGTGCACTCTCGCCGGCCTGCCTCACAAAATCTCATCCGAATCGCCCGTTATCGCTCGTATCAACTACATTCTATGCTATATAAACAATAGCATACGATTGCTACGGCACCCGCGCCGATCCGCCAGCGGCGGACATCACTTCGGCCACAGCACCCACAGCCGGAGCGGCTGCTTCAGCCGTCCGGCGAAATCGGCCGCCTCTGCGCCCCAACCGGCGAAATAGTCGGCGCGCACCGATCCGGTGATCGCGCTGCCGGTGTCCTGCGCGAGCACCAGCTTTTGCAGGTTGGCGACCGGGCCGGCCGACGCAAGCCACACGGGCGTGCCGTAAGGAATGCTGGTCGGATCGACCGCGATCGAGCGTCCCGGCGTCAGCGCCACGCCCTGCGCGCCGCGCGGACCGAACGCGGCATCGGCGGGAGGTAGCGGCTCTTCGCGGAAGAACACCACCCTCGGGTTGGCCCACAGCATCTCCTGCACGCGCTGCGGATTACGAACGACCCATGCCTTGATGCCCGGCCAGGTCGCGTCGCGGATCGCGCCCTGATCGAGCAGCCAGCGGCCGACGCTCTTGTAGGGCTGATCGTTGGTCGCGGCATAGGCCAGCCTCACGATAGTCTGGCGGCCGTCCGGCTCCGTGACGCGCAGCCGCCCGGAGCCCTGAATCTGCAGCACCAGCGCGTCGAGCGGATCGGCCAGCCACGCGATCTCGTGCCCTTGCAGCGCGGCGCGCGCCTCGGGAAGTGTCTCCATCTCGTGCCGCGTGTACCAGGGGCGGCGCGCATACATGCCCTGCGGCACCCGGTATAGCGGCACCGCGGAACCCGAAGTCGGCAGGCGCGTGGCGTCCAGCACCGGCTCGTAGTAGCTCGTGAGCAGGCCCTCCGCGTGGCCGGTGATCGGCTCTACCTTGTAGGGCTGCAGGCGCGCCATCATCCAGGAGCGCTGTTCCTCCTGCGTGCCGATCGACAGTTGCCGCACTTCGGCGCACAGCGGTTTGAAGGTGGGGCCCGGGCGCTCGCAGCTCTTGATCCAGGCGTTCCAGGCTTCATGCAACTGGTCTTCGCCCCAGCCGGGCAGTTCGCTCCAGGCCACCGGCGTCCAGCGCGTGTGGCCGATCGCGCGCGCGCCGGCCGGCAGCTCGGCCGTGCTTTCGGTATGCGGCGGCTCAGTCTGTGCGGGCGCAACCGGCGGCCGAGTGACACTGCACGCGGCAAGCATTCCTAGAATCGAGACGGATGCAACCAGCCGGGAGAATCGTTTCATGGGTGTAATTTTGCTTGAAGCCGCCGGCGCTCTGTTGCTCCTGGCGCTGATCGTCTGGTGGACGATGTTCGCAGGCCGCGATAAGGGCGAGCCGCGCCGGCGCGGCGACGCACCAGGTGCTGATGATGGCCCGGGCGACAGTTGAGGATGCCCGCGACCCAAAGCGTCAGAGCACGCGATGAGAAAGCGCGGGCAGTTGCGTTCGGAGTGAGTCAAGACGCGCTGCGTCGACCCTGCCGGCAACCACCGCCGGCCCGCTGGCATGCTGCGCGAGCACTTCGCCCCACGGATCGACCAGCATCGAATGGCCCCAGGTGCGGCGGCCGTTTTCATGCAGGCCGCCCTGCGCGGGCGCGAGCACGTAGGCGAGGTTTTCGACCGCGCGGGCACGCAGCAGCAACTCCCAGTGCGCCTGGCCGGTCGGCCAGGTGAAGGCACTGGGCACCAGCAGCAGATCGGCTCCGAGCGCTCGGTAAAACTCCGGGAAGCGCAGGTCGTAGCAGACGCTCAGCCCCACGCGCCAAAGTCGGCCGCCGCGCGACGGCAGATCGAACGTCACCGGCTCGGTGCCGGCCTCGAGCAGCCGAGTCTCGTCATGCTTCTCCTCGCCCTGCTCGAAGCGGAACAGGTGCATCTTGTCGTAGCGCGCCACGAAGTCGCCGGCCGGATCGAACACCAGCGAGGCGCTGCGAACGCGGTTGCCGCCGCCATCGGGCGTTCTGAGAGGCAAGGTGCCGCCGACGATCCAGAGACCAAGCTCGCGTGCGCAATCGCTTAAGAAACGCTGGATCGGCCCGTCGCCAAAGTCTTCCCCGATCGCGCGCTTGGCGTCGTTGTCCTTTGCCATCAGGCAGAAGAACTCGGGCAGCGCGGCCAGCTCGGCGCCGCCCTTTGCCGCCTGTTCGAGCAGCGCGCGCGCCTGTTCAAGATTGCGCTCGACGCTCTGCGTGCCTACCATCTGGATCGCCGCGACCTTCACGGCACGGCCCCGGGCGTGAGGGAGGCGGCCGGCGGTGCCTGCGCGTTCGTGTCGGAGGCCGCGCGCCGCGGGACCTTGGTGATGCGCGGATCGCTCCAGGTGCCTTCGACGTGGAACTGCTGCGTGGCCGCTTGCGACAGCGGCTTGGCTAAGAAATACTGCGCCAGAAAAGTGCCGATGCCGATCGCTGGATTGATGACGGTGGCCACCAGCGCGGCGGTGCCGGCGTCGACTTCGGGCACCACCACCACTTTCAGATCCTGCGTCTCGCGCCCGATGTCGGCCTTGCCTTCCATCAGCACCGCCGCGTTCGCGCCCTTCATCTGCAGGTTGTTGGTGGACGCCACACCCTGCTCGATGCCGACGTCGCCACGGATGAAGTCGAACGCGAAGCCGTCGCTGAAGATGTCGCGAAAATCGAGCGT
>JBDTRV010000336.1:0-3948 GCA_039931475.1 Burkholderiales bacterium
GACCCGCGCCGCAACGACCCGCCACATCGCGCGCTTCCCTCGCGACGGCATCGGATGCGCTTCGCAGCCGCGCGCTCCATGAAAAACGCGGCCGAAGCCGCGTTTTTCATGGAGCGCGCTTGCCGCTCAGTTGCGCACGACGATCGCGTTCTTGACCGACTTGACGCCCTTGACCGACTTGGCGATCTCCTCGGCCTTGGCTTTTTCCGCGCCGGTTTTCGCAAAGCCGGACAACAGCACCGTGCCGTTCAGCGTTTCCGCGCTGATGGCCGACGCGGCCACCATTTCGTCCTTGACGAACAGCGCCTTGACCTTGGTCGTGATGGTCGAGTCGTCGACGAATTCGCCCATGGACGACTGGTCGCGCGCCACCGAGCAGCCCTGCAGGGCAACGGTGCCGGCGCCCAAGCTCAAGACGATGAGACTGGTGGCGATGGCCGATGGAATTTTCTTCATGGTTTCTCCGTGTTCTTGCTGGTAAAGACTAAAAATGAAATCCGCACTGAAGCGTGCAGCACCCCGATCATACGGGTCCGCCGCCGGCCGCATGCCCGGCGCGACCCTTAAATCGCAAGCTCGGGCGTGGGCATTCGGCTCAGACGGCCGTAGGACAGCGCCCCTCAGTCAATCTCGATCCCGTTCAGTTCGGCGCATCCTCGAACGGAAGCGCCGGCGTCGCCATGACCCGCACCACGCTGGCCAGGTCCGGCACTAGGTGATTGGCGTAGTAGCTGTTTTGCGAATCGGGCTCGAGCGCGGCGATCGCCAGGTTGCCCAGCGGCTGATTCACCGGCACATAAAAACTGCCGGCCGGCGCGTCGAGCGTCTGCCGCGCCAGCTCGACCTCGGTGCGGCGGATCGGCGCCTCGCCGATGATCACGCCGCGCACGTCGTTGCGCGAGCCGCTGCTGCTGCCAAGCTCGCGATAGGTCTCCGCCGTGAGCGGGCCGCCGCCGGCGATCTTGTAGACCTCGACTCCGAGCAACCGCAGGCGCGCAATCGCTTCGCCGGCGCCTTCCGACACCCAATAGCCGCACGGGCGTATCCGGCTCTTCACCGCCTTGAGCTTGAGCGCCGACTGCCATGCGACGTCGATGGTCCGATCGGCGCCAGTGACCGGGTCGAGCATCACCAGTCCCTTGCGCTCCGGCGTGAGCGCCGCCTCCAGCACCGCGTTGCGTGTGCAAGCAAGGCTTGCGACGTCGCGCTCGACGAATTCACGCACTTTTCGGAGGCGTTCGGCGCGCTCGCCGGCGCTCTTCAACGCGCTCGAAATCGCGGTGACCTGCGTATGCACCCGACGCTGCAGGTGCAGCCGGCCGATGCCGACGCCGCGGGTTTCGATCAACATGCTCACCGTGTTCTTCAGGCCGTTCACGTTGCGGCCGACGTTTGGCTCGGCGCCGCCCATCGAAATCTTCAGGTCGGCCGGGTCGTTCGAGGTGGTGTAGTACCACTCGCTGGTCAGTTTCTCGCGTTCCAGCGCGGCGGCCATCGGCTCGCGAAACCATTCCTCGGCCGCCTTGGTGAAGAACTCGGGCATGTTGGCGGTGGTCGCGTATTGCAGCAGCGCGTCGTACTTTTGCACCGCGTTGAATTTCTCCAGGTAGCGCCCGGCCACGGTGTACTCATGAGCGTCGATCACGACCATCGGCCGGTACTCGCGCACCAGCCGCGCCAGCGCGTTGGCTTCTGGCGTCTTGAGCAGCAGATGGTCGCGGTTCATGTCGATGCCGTTGGCGGTCACGCGCTTGCCAGCGGCCGCTCCGTCGGGATTGGCGCGCGGCATCACGATCACGTTGATCTTGGCCAGCAGCGGCGCGAGCAGCCCTTGCGCCAGTTCGCGCGCGACCACCAGCAACGCCTCGGCCGAAGCCGGCTCGTCCCCATGTTGCTGGCCGATCAGCAACACCGTGGGCCGTTCGTCTGTGCGCAGCGACCTCGGATCGGTGGCGGCCGCGCGCGTGAGCACCAGCGCTTCTAGCGGCAGATTGCCTTGCGAGGCGCCGATCGACAGCAAGGTGACGTTGACCCCAGGCGCGGCCGTGCCGGGCGTTGCCACCATGCGCAGCCAGGCCTGGATTTCGGCGTTGCTGGTGTAGGCGACGCGGTCTGCCGCAAGGCCCGGCGTGTTGTAGACCACGGCCGGGGCCGGAAAGCGCGCAGCCACCGCCGCTCCATACGGCGGCGCCAGCACGCCGTCCTGCACCTCCGGCGCTCCGGGAACCGGCACCGGCACCGGCTGCGCATCGACCACCTGCGTGCCTCTCCAGGGCGGCAGCGGCACGGAGGAACAGGCGGCGCACAGCAGTGCGGCGAGCAGCGCAATGGTGCAGGCCCGCTTCGATCCAGCGGCGCGATGGTCCGGGCTGCCAACAAGATTCTTTGACGTGGTCATGGGGTTTTCCGCGGATTCTGGTGGGTTTCGGGCAGTGCCGAAGGGGTGGCCAAATGTTACCCGGCAACGCAAGACCCGCCATCGGCTCGCCGCGCCCGATGGCCCCGGATAATCCCGACTGTGCTTGCCGCTTCAACTGACCTCGCCGATCCTCGGGCCACCGCGCTCCCTACGGCCGCCGTCATCACCGCGTCCACCGCGCCCCTTTCGCCATGGCGTCTGTGCGTCGCGCCGATGATGGATTGGAGTGATCGCCACTGCCGCTACCTGCACCGGCTGCTCACACGCCACACGCGCCTGTACACCGAAATGGTGACGACCGGCGCACTAATCCATGGTGACGTGGCGCGCCATCTGCGCTTCAACCACGAGGAGCACCCGGTCGCGCTGCAACTGGGCGGCAGCGACCCAGCCGATCTCGCGCAGTGTGCGCGGCTCGGGCAGAAGTGGGGCTACGACGAGATCAACCTGAACTGCGGCTGCCCTTCGCCGCGCGTGCAACGCGGCGCGTTCGGCGCGTGCCTGATGGCCGAGCCAAAGCTGGTCGCCGACTGCGTCAAGGCGATGCGGGATGCAGCGTCCATTCCGGTCACCGTGAAGCACAGAGTCGGCATCGACCGGACCGAGAGCTACGGCTTCGTGCGCGATTTCGTCGGCACGGTCGCCGCCGCCGGTTGCGAGGTGTTCATCGTGCACGCGCGCAACGCCTGGCTCGACGGCATCAGCCCAAAGGAGAACCGTGACCTTCCGCCGTTGCGCTATGAACTGGTGCACCGGCTGAAGGCCGACTTCCCCGCTCTCACGATCGTGGTCAACGGCGGCATCGACAGCACCGATGCGATGCAGGCGCAATTGCAAGACGCGGACGGCGTGATGCTGGGCCGCGCCGCCTATCACGACCCATGGCGGCTCACTGACTGGGACGCTACTTTTTTTGAAGCAAACAATCCATATGGGACGAGCGCAAACCGCGAAAAAATCGAAGAATTGATGATCGAATACATGCTGCGTGAGGCTTCGGAACACGGCACGCCCTGGCCGCAGGTCGCACGCCACATGCTGGGCTTGCGCAACGGACTGCCGGGTGCGCGCCGCTGGCGCCAAGTGCTGAGCGACCACAAAAACAAGGCGCTCGATCCGCGCACCGTATTCGCCATGGCGCGCGCTGCTGCGCTGCCAGGGAGTTGATGCCGAAGCCCGAAGCCGCCGCGGCCTGAGCGTCGGAACCTTCGACGATTCTGGCCGCCCTGGCCGTTCCGGCGGGGCTCAGGCAGCGCCGTCGGCGCTGGCGCCGCAGCCCGATCGGTGCAACGAACCGACCGCTGGATGCGCCCAGTTAGCTATTATTTTGATATTTATAAACGCTTGCTGCGCGAGCGGAAACGGCCAATATCATCATAATTTTGGGCGCTGCTCGGCGCTCCGCCAACCGCTATCATTGCCCGCTTTGCCCGAGTCAGCCCTCATCGTTTGCCCATGTCCGCCGCCGACCCATCGGGCCTGAACCTCGCGCAGCAGGAGGCCGTCAACTACCTGCATGGCCCGTGCCT
>JBDTRV010000337.1:0-3935 GCA_039931475.1 Burkholderiales bacterium
CGGATTTATTCCGAAGCCAAGGATGAAATGGGTTCGGGCGCCTACGAGCGCGCGATTCCGTTGTTCGAAAAACTCGAGGGCCGCGCCGCCGGCACGCCGCTGGCGCAGCAGGCGCAACTGGACAAGGCTTACGCGCACTACAAGGCCGGCGAGCAGCCGCAGGCGATCGCGACGCTCGATCGCTTCATCAAGCTGCATCCCGCGAGTCCGGCGATCGACTACGCGGTGTACCTGAAAGGCATCGTCAACTTCAACGACAACCTGGGCCTGTTCTCGTTTCTGACGCGACAGGATTTGTCCGAGCGCGACCAGAAGGCGGCCAAGGAATCGTTCGAGGCGTTTCGGGAACTGGTCACGCGCTTTCCCGAATCCAAGTACACGCCCGATGCGCGCGAGCGCATGACCTACATCGTCAATTCGCTCGCGCAGTACGAAGTGCACGTCGCGCGCTACTACTTCAACCGCGGTGCGTACGTGGCGGCGATCAACCGGGCGGAGATCGCGCTGACCGATTACAAGAACGTGCCGGCGATCGAAGAAGCCCTCTACATCATCGTCCGCTCCTACGACGCGCTCGGCATGGCCGATCTGCGGGACGACGCCAAGCGCGTGATGGCCGCGAGCTACCCGAACAGCCGCTACGTGACGCGCGGCTTCAAGGGCCGCGACGATCCGTGGTGGAAGATCTGGTGATTTCAACCGTGCATTAGTGGCGCCTTCGCTGGCCGTGCGCAAGTACTGTCCGCGCTTCGCCTTCGCGTTCGCGTTCGCGTTCGCGTTCGCGTTCGCGTTCACGATTGATCTGGAAATGGAATGAGGTCACTGGCGAGCTGATCGAGGCTTTCGAGCAGCTCTTCCTCCGAATCGAGCCGCCGCATCGGCGGCAACGCCGCCAGCAGCCGGCGGCCGTAGCCCATCGTCACAAGGCGCGTGTCGCAAACCACCAGCGCCCCGCGATCCGTTTCGCTCCTGATCAACCGCCCCGCGCCCTGCTTGAGCGCCACCGCCGCTTCGGGAACGAAGTAGTCGTTGAACGGGCTGCGCTTTTCGAGTTCGAGCCGGCGGGCACGCGCCTCGACGAGCGGATCGTTCGGCGCCGGGAACGGAAGTTTGTCGATCACCACCAGCCTGAGCGCATCGCCCGGCACGTCCACGCCTTCCCAAAAAGAGGCGGATGCGACCAGCACGCAACCGCGGCCGCCTTCCTGCGCGGCGGCGCGAAAACGCTCGATCAGCCGGCGCTTGGGCCACTGCCCTTGCACCAATACCTCGATCGAGTCCGAGTCCTCGAAGCGCTGTTGCAACACCTCGCCGATCGAGCGCAGCGCGCGCAGGCTGGTGGTGAGCACCATGGTGCTGCCACCCAGGCGGGCAGCCGAATCGCCGGCCAGTCGCGCGACCCGTTCGCTGTGGCCGGGGTCGCTTGGCTTGGGCCAGTCGCGCGGCACGAACAGGGTGGATTGGGCTGCGTAGTCGAACGGGCTGCCGACTCGCAGTACCTCAGCATCGGCGAGGCCGCACGGTTCCGTGAACCAGGAAAGGCGCGCATCGTCACCGAGCGTGGCGGAAGTGAACACCCAGGCGCGTTGGCGGGCGAGCGGGTCAGAAGCGTCGCTGGGCGCCAGCAGGCGCTTCTGGACCGCATCGGCGATGTCCAGTGGCGATTCGGTCAGCCGCAGATGCGCGCCGGCTTCGACGAAGCGCACGCAGCCCGGCTCGCACGGCCCCGCGAAGCGTGCGGCGCGTTCGGCGAACAGCAGTGCGCGTTCGTGCAGCCGAACGAAGTCGGGTGCGATCTCGCTCAACGTATCCAGCGCTTTCGCGGCGCTGGTGCACGCGGATTCGACTTCGGCCAGCGCCTCGTTCCATGCACCCTCGTCGCAACGCTCTGGCGCGGCGTCGGTCCAGCGCAGCCGTGCGGTCTGGCTCGCCGAGCCGCCCGGCACCAACCGAAGATCACGCGCCGACCGGTCCACCGCGCCAGCCAACGCTTGCCAGTCAACCAGACCGCGCGCGAGCGACACGCCGGCGGCCAGCATGTCACGCGCGAAGTCGAGCAACTGGCCTGTTCCGAGCATCTGGCCGAGGAACTGCACGCCGGTCTCGTTGATCTTGTGCGCCTCGTCGAACACCACCACCCGCACCGTCGGTAGCAACTCGGCCATGCCCGACTCGCGCACCGTGAGGTCGGCGAAGAACAGGTGATGGTTGACCACCACCACGTCGGCGGCGAGCGCCTCGCGCCGCGCCAGGTTCACGTGGCAGGCGCGGAATTTCGGGCACTGCGAGCCAAGGCAGTTTTCGCGCGTCGACGTCACGAGCGGGATCAGCGGCGAGCGTTCATCCAACGTCGGCAGTTCGGCCAAGTCGCCGCTGTGCGTTGCCATCGACCACTTCTCGATCGCGGCGAGCTGGCGCAGGGATGCCGGCGAGGCAGCTGCACGATCCTGCCGCGCCAGCTCGAGCCGATGCAGGCACAGGTAGCTTGCGCGGCCCTTGAGCAGCGCCATGCGGACCGGCAGGCCGAGCGCCTGCGCGAGGCGCGGCAGGTCGCGGCCGAACAACTGGTCCTGCAGGTTCTTGGTGGCGGTGGACAGCAGCAAGCGCTCCCCACTGAGCAGCGCCGGCACGAGATAAGAAAACGTCTTCCCGACGCCGGTGCCCGCTTCGACTACCAGCGCGCCGCCCTGCTCGATGGTGCGCGCCACGGCCAGCGCCATGTCGGTCTGCGCGGCGCGCGGGCGGAACTGTTCGGCGGCTTGCGCGATCGCGCCGTCGGCGTCGAAGGCGGCGCGCACGGCTTGCTCGAGATCGGTGGCGGAACGTTCGGGCATAAGGAGCCTATGGCAAGGGATTCATTTTGGGGGAAAAACCGACATCACCGCTCGCCGGTATTGCGTTTTGCGCTATCTATTTTGTAGTTGTCGCAACGCGGATGGTGAAAGGCGCATTGGCTGACCAACGCCGGGAGCCTACGCGGGCGAGCGCAAAGGCGAACGGGGTGCGGCAGGTCGGGCGGCCATCGCGGTGCGTCCGGTGAGCCCGAAGCCTCGAAAAACTTGGTAAAAATGCCGTTCACCGCTCGTCCCTTATGAATTCTTAGCTATCTTTATCGTAGTATTTCCGATCGCAGCACCGGCGCGGTCACGATCCACCCTTCGAGCGGATCCACCGCATCGGGCAGGCCCCAGCGCGAGTGGCCGCCGCGGTGCTGCGCGAACGCCCACCCCGCCTGCATCAAACAAAGCGCGGCATCCAGATGATCGCCGCCGGCGTCCTGGATCGCGCGTTCGCGCTCGGCCGCGGACATTGAAAGCCGCAGTTCGAGGCGAGTGGCGCCCTGCTCCAGTGCGCCGACCAGCCGTTCCCGCGCGACAAGTCGCTGCTGGGTCTGGCGCTTGCGGTCGTCCGCCTTGTAGCTGGCGCGGCCCAGAACCTCACGCGCGAGCAACGCAGGATAGGCTTCGAGCGCCACACGCTGTGGATCGCCCACGCACAGGCCGGGCAGATCGACGCCGGCGGCGCGGAGCAGCGGAACGCCCGCATGCATCATGTAAGCGACCGGCGGATTCACCCACTTCATCGACGGACTCGACCCGGCCGAGCCGTCCGTGCGCCGATGCGCGAACTTCGCGCCCACGGGTCGCGCCGCGCAAAATGCCGCGAAGGCCGAGCGAATGTCGGCGCGGGTCAGCGCGCAATAGTGATCCATGCAGGCACCCCACTCGTTCGGCCAGCCCAGGTGTTCGACCAGACCGCGTGGCAGGCCGAACGGCAAGTCGAAGCCGCCGACCCAGTTGCATGTCAGCCCCCGGTCGCCCACCCCGGCGCGCACGCCGGCAGCCGCCCCCCGAGGGGACGAGCACCGGTCTTCGAAGCGGCCGGGGCCCAGTTGCTCGTCAACCCCTTCGGGCTGACCTTTCAGCCAGCGACCA
>JBDTRV010000338.1:0-3914 GCA_039931475.1 Burkholderiales bacterium
GCCCAGCGTGTGGCCGGTCCAGCCCTTGGTCGAACTCGCGTGCAGTGAATCGGGAAACAGCGCCTTTACCGCCAGCGCCTCGATCCGGTCGTTGGCCGGCGTCGCGGTGCCGTGCAGGTTCAGATAACCGACCGCGCTCGCCTCGATGCCGGCGCGCGCGAGCGCATCGCGCATCGCCAGTTGCGCGCCCAAGCCGGTCGGATGCGGCGCGGACATGTGGTGCGCATCGCTAGATTCGCCATAGCCGCGAAGCTGCAGGCCGCCCGCGCCGCCGCCCGAGCGCGCAAGCAGCGCGAAGCCGCCCGCTTCACCGAGCGACAAGCCGTCGCGCGCCGCGTCGAACGGCTTGCAGGGCGCGCTAGACACCAGTTGCAGCGCGTTGAAGCCGAACAGCACGCTGCCGCACAGTGTGTCGACGCCGCCGACCAGCGCCGCGTCCGCAAATCCGGCGGCGATCAGCCGCGAGGCTTGCGCGAACACCTTGGCGCTCGACGAGCAGGCCGTAGCGACGGTGACGCAGGGGCCAGCAAGCCGCAACGCCTGCTGCACGAACGAGCCGAGCGAATGCGGCGTGTGCACGATCGGGTGAGCAAGATCGGGTGGAAACTGGCCTTCACCATCGAGCCGCGCATAGGCCTCTTCGCTCGCGCCAATGCTCGAAGTGGAGGTTCCGATCACGACTGCGACGCGATCAGCGCCATGCTGTTCGACAGCCTGAGCAATCGCCTCCAGCAGCCCGTCTTGCCGCAGCGCCAGCCAGGCGAGCCGGTTGTTGCGGCATTCCCAGCGCGCCAGATCGGCCGGCAGCGGAGCTTCTTCAATCCCCGCGACCCGGCCGATAAAACAGTCGAGCGGCGTGCCCGTGACTTGCTCGCTGAAGTGGTTGGGCGCAAGGCCGCTGGTCCGCGTCATCAAGGCATCGAACTGCGCCTCGAGACCGCGGCCGAGCGCCGTCGTGACGCTATAGGCGCGAATGGCCAGCGGGTCGATGCGTGCGGGCAGCGGCGTGGGGCGAGGTGGCGGCTGATTCAAGAAAAGCAGTCTAGCAATCGGCGCATACTTTCGTGTCGGCGCGGGTTTGCGACATCGGCGGCGCCACCACCCGCGCGGCCAACGCCGTCAGCAGCTTGCGGTGCACTCCGCCGAATGATCCGTTGCTCATGCATATGACATGGTCGCCCGGCCGCGCCGCATGCGCGACCTGCCGCACGAGTTCGTCGATGTCGTCCGCAACGCGCGCGCGCGCGCCCATGGGCGCTAGCGCCTCGCGCGCGTCCCAGCCGAGGCCGCCTGCGTGGCAAAAGGCAAGGTCGGCCTGCTCCAGGCTAGAGGGAAGTTGCGCCTTCATCGCGCCGAGCTTCATGGTGTTGCTGCGCGGCTCGAACACCGCGAGGATGCGGCCGGCCGCTTCGCCACCGATGCGGCGCTTCAAGCCATCGATCGTGGTGCGAATAGCGGTCGGATGGTGCGCGAAGTCATCGTAGACCGCGATTCCCGCAACCGTGCCCACCAACTCCATGCGGCGCTTGACGTTGCGAAAGCTGCTCAAGGCGCGAGCCGCATCGGCCGGCGCCACGCCCACATGCTGCGCGGCCCCGATCGTGGCGAGCGCATTGAGCTGGTTGTGCACGCCATCGAGTCCCCAATCGACCTCGCAGACCGGCGCGCCGCGCTCGAACACGGTGAAGCGGTGCGGCTCGCCGGCCGCGCTGAAGTCGTTGCGCGCGCCTCCGAACGACTTCAACTCGCTCCAGTAGCCGGCGTTCAGCACCCGGGCAAGGTTGGCGTCGAGCCCGTTCGCGACGATCCGGCCTGAGGCCGGCACGGTGCGGATCAGGTGCTGAAACTGGCGCTCGATCGCGGCCAGGTCGTCGAAGATGTCGGCGTGGTCGAACTCGAGGTTGTTCAACACCGCGGTGCGCGGGCGGTAATGCACGAACTTGCTGCGCTTGTCGAAGAACGCGGTGTCGTATTCGTCGGCTTCGATCACGAAGCAAGAGCGGTCGACAGCGCCTTTTCGGGGGTTGGGAGGTGTCCGGCCCAGTCGTGCCGAGACGCCGAAATTCAGCGGCACGCCACCGACCAGAAAACCCGGCTCGAGCCCGGCCTGATCGAGCACCCAGGCCAGCATCGACGTGGTGCCAGTCTTGCCGTGCGTGCCGGCGACCGCAAGCACGTGCCGGCCGGCGAGCACTTGCTCGGCCAGCCACTGCGGTCCGCTGGTATAGGGCAGGCCGGCGTCGAGGATGGCTTCCATCAGCGGGAACTTTGGGCTGCCGTCGGCCAGGCGGGCGCGGGAAACGACGTTGCCGACCACGAACACGTCCGGCTTGAGCGCCACCTGGTCGGCCGAAAAGCCCTCGATCAGGTCGATGCCCAAGGCGCGCAACTGGTCGCTCATCGGCGGATAAACCCCGGCGTCGCAACCGGTCACGCTGTGGCCGGCTGCGCGCGCCAGCGCGGCCAGCCCGCCCATGAAAGTGCCGCAGATGCCGAGGATGTGGATGTGCATGACGGGATTCTAGGCCGAACTTTGGAACAATTTTTGCCATTTTCGCTCGTCCATGTGGCATTGATAGCTACCAAAAACGTAGCGAAACCACTTGCTCGCACCGCTCTATGGGCGACGGGCAACGAAAGCCGGATGGCGGACGCGACGTGGGTCGCGCCGGGTGCAAGCGCGTCTGAAGTGTTGTCTTCAGGCGCCCTCGCGCGGCGCGACCACGGGTGGCCGCGAGGGCGCTGGCCCGCGAAGCGGCGCCGATTGCGGCCGAACCGCCGTGCCAGCCGGTTGGCTCATCGGGCGCGCTTCAGGCAATGGCGGCGGCGGCCGCCGGGGCAACTGGCTGCTCGGCACGGCCAGGGCCCGAGCTTCGCAGTCGCGCAGTTGCCGCTCCTGCGCCGCCGAGCGGCGAGGGCCAAGGCGCAACTGGCGCTGACAGTCGGCGGCCACCGCCTGCTCGCCCTCGGCGCGGCGCGAGAGGCATTCGCGCAATTGGCTTTTTCTTCGCTCGCCATCGGCGCCTTGCACTTCGTTTTGGCAGACCTGCATCCGCGTCGGCGGATGACCCGGCGGCGCGGCGGCGGCCGCGGCCGCAGAGCCGACCACCAGCATAAAGGAGCAGAGGCGTGCGGGCAGGGTGATATTCATTGGCACTTATTTTGAGTCAAAAGTACCAGCGCCGCGACGGAAGCGGAAGCGGCGACGGCGACGGAAACGGTCCGAATTGATGTGCGCGGGAGTTTGGGGGCGAGCGCGCAGGCTGACGAATACGAATTGGCGCGATTTCAGCCACGCCGTTTCATTGCATCCCCGCAGGCCGCAAAGCCAAAACGTGCCGCTGCACGGGCGGCCGACTGCCCACCGGGATTTTCGCCGGATGTAGACCGAAAATCAGGCCTTTGCGCTCGCCGGTGCGACGAACTTCGCTATCGATGCCGGAGCAATATCGGTGTCGTCGGCGGTGCGCGTTGCGCGAACGCCCCGGCGAACGGCCGGGCCGGCGCACAAATGCGAACGCCGCGCGCAATAGGTCACTTGCCGCGCCGCGCATCAGCTCCAGGGGCGTGTCGGCGACCGGACAATCGCTACCAAGTGTTTCGAGGCCGGTCTCCGTGAGCGGGGCGGCATCCGCAGGGAGTCACAAGTGCCGGTTGCAAAGGTTCATCGCGTTCCAGCGCGTTCGCGCAAGCTCGCCGCTTGCAGGTCGGCCCGTGGTCGCCGGTGCCCAGGAAAGGCGCGCGGGGCGGCGATGAACCGTTTTGGCCGTGGCGCCGCGCCAGTTGCTCCGAGGCGGGCGCCGACGCGCGCCGGCGCTGGTGGTTCCTGGGCGAGGCTCGAATGCGCCTGAGCCGCATCTTGCGGTGGACCTTTGGCCTGGCGCTTGCGGCGCTGATGGTCAATCTGGTGCTGC
>JBDTRV010000339.1:0-3912 GCA_039931475.1 Burkholderiales bacterium
GCGCTGCCGCTGGCGCGCCCGGCGATCGCCGCCGGCACCGCGCTGGCGCTGATGGAAACGCTCGCCGATTTCGGCGTGGCGAGCTACTTCGGCATCCAGACCTACACCGCCGGCATCTACAAAGCCTGGTTGTCGATGGACAACCGCATGGCGGCGGCGCAATTGGCAACCGTGCTGCTGGTGGTCGTACTACTGCTGCTCTCGCTCGAGCAACGCGCGCAACGCCGGCTGCGTTTTGCCACCGGCCGCGGCGCGCGGGCTGGCTCGGGCGAGGCCCGGCCGGTGCGCCTTCGCGGTTGGCGTGCCGCGCTCACTTCGCTTGGCTGCGCGCTGCCGGTGCTGCTGGGCTTCGTGCTGCCGGTTTGCTTCATGGCGCGCCCGTTGCTCTCGCACGGCGTGGCGCTGCCGTGGGATCGCTTTATCGAGTGGAGCGGAAACAGCGTGCGCCTTGGCGCGATTGGCGCGCTGCTGGCCGTGGCGATCGCGCTGCTGCTCGCGTTCAGCCAGCGCCGCGCGCCCAATGCGCTGACCCGCGCCGTGGTGCGCTTGGTCGGGCTCGGCTACGCGATTCCGGGCGCGGTGATCGTGGTCGGCCTGCTGCTGCCGGTCGGCTGGCTGCAGGCGCTGCTGCCCAAAAGCGGTATCGGCTGGCTCGTGACGGGCACCGCGGTTGGCATCGTCTGGGCCTATCTGGTGCGCTTCACCGCCGTCGCGCTGCAGTCGCTGCAAAGCGGCTATGCGCGGATACCGGCGAGTTTTGACGATTCAGCGCGAATGCTTGGCGTCGGCGGCTTCGCGCTGCTCAGGCGCGTGCACTGGCCGCTGCTGTCACGCGCGACGGCGGCCGCGGCGCTGCTGGTGTTCGTCGACGTGATGAAGGAACTGCCCGCGACTCTTGTGCTGCGCCCATTCAATTCAGACACCTTGGCCGTCGTCGCCTACCAATTGGCGCGCGACGAGCGGCTGGGCGAAGCCGCGCTGCCCTCGCTCGCGCTGGTAGCCGTCGGGCTGCTGCCGGTGCTGCTTTTGTCGCGCACGTTGCGGCAAGCCGATTGATTCAAAAACAATAGCAAACAAGTCATATGAGACGAGCGGTGAAGGCCTTTTGTTCTCACAAAACCCACCTGTACCCGCGATTTGACGACTTTGCCGCGCCACCGCCGCCAACCGGGGAGCCACGCGTTGGCTTTGGCCCGACAATGACGCGCTGCAGCATTCACCCTGAAGCTTGCGGCGCCGCAGCTTCACCATCGAACAAAACCCCATGACGACGACCACCCAATTTCACAGCGAATACGAAATCGTCAAATGGCTTGCCAGTCGCGAGAACTTCGATCAGGGCCTGGCCGAATTGCGCGCTGCCTTGGCCGAGGACCGGATCGTGAACGGTCGCGGTCTGGTCAATAAATGGCTGTCGGTCTATGACGACGTGACCGTGGGGCGCGTGGTCGAGCACAGACCGGCGGAGGACGATGCGGAGCCCGTCCCGCCGTCGCACGTCGAGAGGCAACCCACCGCTTCGCAGATCGAGGACTCGGTCGTGCTCGCCCGCATGGTGCAAGAGACCCGGCTGTGGGCCGAAGCCTCGAGCGAAGCCGCGGCGCGTGCCGATGCGCGTTGCGACCTGCTGGAACAGCAAACGCGCAAGACGGCGCGGCCGGGCTTCGTCGGCGTCCTTCTGGCGCTGCTCGCACTGGTGGGGCTGGCGTTGCTCACGGTGCTGCTGTGGCCGCAGATCGAGCCGCGCTGGATTGAGTTCGTGCGGCCGATCGGAAGCTAACGCGCGGGGGCGCCTTCGCGCGCAACAAGCGCGCCGATAAAATCGGCCCGATGGAAGCTTGCCGCATCATCGCGATCCGCCACGGCGAAACCGCATGGAACGCGGGTGGCCGAATTCAGGGTCAGCTCGACATCGAACTCAATGCCCGTGGCCGCTGGCAGGCCGCGCAAGTCGCGCGGGCGATCGCCGACAGCGCCGCGCAGCAGAGCATCGACGCGATCTACTCGAGCGACCTGCTGCGCGCGAGCCAGACGGCCAAACCGCTGGCTGATGCGCTCGGCTGTTCACTTGCCACCGATGCTTCCTTACGAGAGCGCGGCTTCGGTGCGTTCGAAGGGCAAACCTTCGAGCAGATAACCGCCCGCTGGCCAGACCAGGCGGAGCGCTGGCGCCAGCGCGATCCTGAATTCGCACCCGAAGGCGGCGAATCGCTCGTCATCTTCCGCGAGCGCGTGCTCCGAAGTGTCGGCGCACTGGCCGCGCGCCATCCGGGCCAGCAGATCGCAGTCGTCTCGCATGGCGGCGTGATGGACGTGTTGTACCGCGCCGCCACCCGGCAGGAACTGCAGGCGTTTCGCACCTGGGAGCTTTCCAACGCCGCGATCAACCGGCTGCTGTGGAGCGCTCAAGGTTTTTCACTGGTCGGCTGGGCCGACACTCATCACCTCGCTAATGAACCGCTTGATGAAACCACCGCCTGACCGGGTGCGCGCGCAGTTGCGCCAGCCGGTCGCCACGCTCGACACACCCGCGCTCGTGATTGACCTCGATGCGCTGGAGCGCAACGTCCAGCGCATGGCCGCTTTCGCCAAGCAGCACAAAATCCGCTGGCGCCCTCACGGCAAGGCGCACAAGAGCGCGGACATCGCGCTGTCGCTGATGCAGGCGGGCGCGGTCGGCGCCTGCGTGCAGAAAACGTCGGAAGCCGAGGCGCTGGCCAACGGCCTCGTCAACGACATCTACATCAGCAACGAGGTGATCGATCGCCCCAAGTTGCTGCGCGTCGCGCGGCTCGCGCATCTGCTGGCGGCCGAGCGCGGGCGGCTGGCGATCGCGGTGGACAGCCTCGAAGGCGTGCAGCGATTGGCGGCAGCAATCGAACGCTTCGAGACGGAAACGGACGGCTCGGATCCGGCCATGGTTGGTGAATCGCTGATGGACGTGTTCGTGGAGATCGACGTCGGGCAAGGCCGCTGCGGCGTGGAGCCGGGTCATGCGGCGGTCGCGCTGGCGGTCGAGATCGCGCGCCATTCGGCCCTGCGCTTTGCCGGCTTGCAGGCCTATCACGGCGGCGCGCAGCATGTGCGCGGCGTGGCCGAGCGGCAGGGCGTGATCGAGCAGGCGGCGCGCGCGATCCGGCGCACCCGCGATCAACTCGAAGCGGCCGGCTACGAGGTGCCGCTCGTGACCGGCGGCGGCACCGGCAGCTTCGCGCTGGAAGCGGCCACCGGCGTCTGGGGCGAGATGCAGCCCGGCTCCTTTCTGTTCATGGACGCGGACTACGGGCGCAATGACGCCGACCCGGCGCAGCCCGCGTTCGAGCATTCGCTGTTCGTCAAGACCCAGGTGATGAGCCGCGGCTATGACCGTGCGATCTGCGATGCCGGTCACAAGAGCCACGCGGTCGATTCGGGCATGCCGCGCGTCCACAGCCTTGGCCGGGTCGGAGACCTGGTGTATTCCAACGGCGGCGACGAACACGGCATCCTGCGGGCCGCCGACGCGGACGGCTGGCTACCCGAAATCGGCGAGACGCTTTGGCTGATTCCGGGTCACTGCGACCCGACGATCAACCTGCACGACCAGATGTTCGGCGTGCGCGGCGGGCTTCAAGACGGCGTGGTCGAACGCATCATTCCGGTGGATGCGCGCGGCGCGGTGAGTTAGACGCGCCTGACCCGCCGGCGCGCCGTGCGCACGGCGGTAATGCGGGCCGCAAGGCGCAGATCGTCAGGCACAAGCCTCGAACCGCAACGATTGGGCCAGCGCCACTTAAATCATTCGCTTACACAAATCTGGATTGACGCGCGCCAAGCCTGCGGGTTACGCTGCCATCGCCCCCCATTCCTTGGAGATGCACCATGGCCAGCACAGCAACCGTCAACGGAGCCGGAGCGCACGATCAATTCGAC
>JBDTRV010000340.1:0-3910 GCA_039931475.1 Burkholderiales bacterium
TCACGGCTTATCAAAGCGTGGACTTCGACGACCTGATCGGCCTGCCGCTCAAGCTCTTGCAGACCGACGAGCAGGTCCGCGCCAAATGGCAAGAGGCGCTCGGCCATGTGCTGGTGGATGAATACCAGGACACCAACGCCACCCAGTACGAAGTGCTCAAACTGCTGGTCGGCGAGAAGGCGCGCTTCACCGCGGTCGGCGACGACGATCAGAGCATTTACGGCTGGCGCGGCGCGACGCTCGATAACCTGAAGCGCCTGCCGCAAGATTTTCCGAATCTCAAAGTCATCAAGCTGGAGCAGAACTACCGCTCGACGGGCGCGATCCTGCGCGCGGCCAACAACGTGATCGCGCCTAACCCGAAGCTGTTTCCGAAAACGTTGTTCAGCAATCTGGGCGAAGGCGAGCCGGTGAGAGTGGTCGACGCCGACAACGACGAGCACGAGGCCGAGCGCGCGGCCAACCGCATCGCATCGTTGCGCGAAACCTCGCAGCACAAGGAGTGGCGCGACTTCGCGCTGCTGTACCGCGCCAATCATCAGTCGAAGGCGTTCGAGAAGGCGCTGCGCAAGTTGCAGATCCCCTACAAGGTTTCGGGCGGCACCGGCTTTTTCGACCGGGCCGAGATCAAGGATTTGTGCGCCTGGCTGCGCCTGGTCGTCAACAACGACGACGATCCGGCTTTTTTGCGCGCGGCGACCGTGCCGAAGCGCGGCATCGGGCACCAGAGCCTGGCGCAGCTCGGCGAATTCGCGGGTCGCTACAAATTGAGCCTGTTCGAAGCGCTGTTCTCGAACAGCCTTGGCGCCGCGCTGCCGGCGCGCGCGATCGCGTCGTTGCAGGAGTTCGGCCGCTGCGTGAACGACCTCGAATACCGCGCGCGCAAAACCTTGGGCGCCGAGGATGCGGCGACGTTTCTCGCCGACTGGCTGAAAGACATCGCCTACGAGCAACACCTGTACGACGGCGAAGACTCCGAAAAGCTGGCCGCCGCGCGCTGGACCAACGTGCTCGACTTTTGCGACTGGATGGCCAAACGCTGCGGCGGTGAGATCGACGACACGGCCGGCGTGCAACTGGAGACCGAGAAAAAATCGCTGCTCCAAGTCGCGCAGACGGTGTCGCTGCTGTCCACCATCAGCCAGCGCGAGGGCGACTCGAACCTCGTCACCTTATCGACCCTGCACGCGGCCAAGGGCCTCGAATGGCCGCATGTGATGCTGGTCGGTGTGAGCGAGGGCATGCTGCCGTTCAAGCTCGAAGCCGACGAAGCGGCCGGCGCGGCGCCCGAGGCGATCGCCGCCCGCTTGCAGGAGGAGCGTCGGCTGATGTACGTCGGCATCACGCGTGCAAAGAGTACGTTGTCAGTGAGCTGGCCCAGGCGAAAAAAGAAGGGCCGCGATACGGTGGCGGCCGAGCCGAGCCGGTTCATCGCGGAAATGGCGCTGGATAAAACCACCAACCGAGAAGACCCGCGCGAGAAGCTGCGCGCGCTGCGCGCCGAGTTCGCGCGCAAGGCGCTGGCGACGGCCGCGGCCGCCGCCGCAACACCATGATGGCCGCATGAAATATCGATTTACTATTGTTTTTATAGCTATATCGCTACTGTGGGCGTGCGCGGAGAGCCAAAAAACCTCTGAAAATCAGGATCCATCAACCTCCGCTGACTGCCTCGGCGCGAAAGCGGTCAAGGCCGCCGACCTCTACGGTGATTGGAAGGCGCGGATCGAAGGCAGCGCGGCCGAGGCGACCGTCACGTTCGAGGCGCACAAGGAAACCGAAGGTGCGCTGTCGGGCCGGATCGTGCGGCCGAGCGGGTCCGGCGCAGCCCAGGCGCCGACCACGTCGGTGCTGGCGGGCGGTGTCGGCGACGGCCAGTTCGGCATCGAGGAGTCGGATGATGGGCGGCGCATCTCGGGCCTCTGGAACGGCGATGTGGTGCCGAATTCCTGCGGCCGCGAAATCCGAGGCACCTGGATTGACCCAGCGGACGACAGCGAGCGCGGTTTCGTGCTGCGGCGCGGCGCGCGAAGATGGTAAGCGGGGTGCGCCCCTTCCCGTTGGACGACATGCCCCTACACTGTCCCTGTGCTCAGCAACCCACCGGAGTTCAAACCATGATCAAGCTGATCGGAATTCTCGTTGTCCTGTCGTTTTCAAGTACCGCTTTCGCAATGGAAACCGGCTGCCCGGCAAAAGCAGCCGAGAAAAAACTCGCCGGCGCGGCCAAGACCTCGTTCATCAAAAAATGCGAGCACGAAACCATGGCCGCCTGCGACGCGATGGCAGCGGAGAAAAAACTCGCCGGCGCGGCCAAGACCAGCTTCGGCAAGAAATGCATGATGGAGCCGAAGGACGCGCCCAAAGGCTGATCGGAAACGCGGCCCTCGGCCACCAGCGCCCCACCAGCAACGCTGAACAAGCCGTCGTGACCGTGCGGAGATGCGCGCTCTGCGGGGAGCCGGTTCGGCGTGGCTTTACGCCGGCGGGTACTCGGCCAGGCGCCGCGCATCCGGAATGTGGATGTCGCGCTTGTCCACCTTGATCAGGCCGCGCTCGTCCAGTTCGCGCAGGATGCGCGAGAGATATTCAGGCGTGATCGACAGGCGCGACGCGATCGTGACCTTGCTGACTGGCAGCGTGACGGTCACCGGCTCTCCCGGCGGAACATCCCCGAGACGCTGGTCGCGCAGCAAGTAGCCAATCACGCGCTGCGTGCCGCTGTGCAGCGCATACGCTTGCACGTCGTGCACCAACCCGTGCAATCTGCGCGACATGCCGGCGATCATGCGCAGGGCAAAGCGTGAGTCGAGCTCGATCTCGCGCAGCACGGCCGACTGGCGCACGTGCAGCACCATTGAATCGACCAGCGCCTGCGCACTCACGATGTAGGGTCGATCGGAGAACGCCAGCGCCTCGCCGAAGCTGTGGCCGAAGCTGAGCAGTTCGATGACCTTTTCATTGCCGGCAGCCGACAGCGCGAATAGCTTGACCTGCCCTGACACCATCACGTGAAATTCGTGACACGGTTCTCCGACCGAAAACAGCGTCTGGCCCCGCGCGTATCGGCGCACGCTGCACCCCGCGGCCAGTCGCTCCAGCTCGACCGCTGCCATGTCGGTGAACAGCGGCAGTTGCGCAAGATAGCTCGTGATCCGGAAGTCGGGTTCGGATTGATCCATTGAAACGTGTATTAGCCCAAACAACAGTGAGCGTACACGCTTGCGCCGGCACACGACGTGCCTGCCGGCCGCGCACCGAAGCCGGCCCCCGCCGCCGGTCGTCACCGCAGCGCGCTTTTTCCTTCCAACGACCGCGCCAGCGGGCTTGGCGCCAGTTGCGTCGCGAGAGCCACCACCTCGCCGATCACGATCAACGCTGGCGCACGCGCCGCGTGGGCCAGCGCCAGCGCCGGCAGATCGAGTAGCGTCGCGCGCAACACGCGCTGGTTGGCGCAGCTCGCGTTCTCGACCACCGCTGCCGGCGTGCTTTCCGAAAGGCCATGAGCGATCAACTGCTCGCAGATGCGCGGCAACGCAGCCACACCCATGTAGATCACCACGGTCTGGCGCGGCCGCGCGAGCGCCGGCCAGTCCAGGTCTTCCGTGCCGCTCTTGAAGTGGCCGGTCGCGAACACCACCGCGGCCGCATGGTCGCGATGGGTCAGCGGAATGCCGGCGCAGGCACTCATGCCTTGGGCGGCGCTGATGCCGGGGATCACCTCGAACGGAATACCCGCTACCGCCAACGCCTGCGCCTCTTCGCCGCCGCGGCCGAAGATGTACGGGTCGCCACCCTTGAGCCGGAGCACCGGCGTGCCTTCGAGCGCCTTGTCGATCAAGAGGTCGATGATGCGTTGTTGCGAGAGGTGATGGTCGCGACTCTTCTTGCCGACGTAGATGCGCTCGGC
>JBDTRV010000341.1:0-3910 GCA_039931475.1 Burkholderiales bacterium
GCCGCGCCTCCCCCGCGGGGGGTGGAGTTACACGAGCGAAGCGAAGTGAAAAGCCGGGGGGCATCATTCTTTTGGTTTGAAATCGAGCGACGCCGAATTCATGCAGTAGCGCAGGCCGGTCGGCGTCGGGCCGTCGTCGAACACGTGGCCCAGGTGCGCGCCGCAGTTCGCGCAGACGGTCTCGGTGCGGCTCATGCCGTGGCTGCGATCGACGCGGTCTTCGATCGCCCCATCGGCGGCGGGTACTGAGAAGCTCGGCCAGCCGCAGCCAGCATCGAACTTCGCGTCTGAATCGAACAACTTGGCGCCGCAGCAGATGCAAGCGTAGCTGCCTTCGGCCTTGTTGCTCTCGTATTTGCCGGTGAACGGCCGCTCGGTCGCGGCCTTGCGAGTGACTTCGAAGGCGCCCGATTCCGCCCCTTTTTCGGTCAGCAGCGCTTTCCACTCGGCATCGGATTTACGGACAGCTTCGCTCATGAGTCGTTCCTTCTTAAAAGGGTGAATGAATGGAACCTCCAGTTTGCCAACTTTCGGTAAACCCGTGGTGCCGCGCTACGATGGCTCCTTCCACTCACCAGCAGGTAACAGGACGCCCATGAACCAAACCTCTTCCCCGCCGCAACCGTTCAACGCCGCCACGGCCACGGCCGAAGAAAAGGCAGTCGCCGAACCGCTCGAGAATTACTTTCGAGGTCACGGCAATGATGATGCGGCGTACATGCGCCGCGCCTTTCTTCCCACTGCACACGTCGAGTCCATGCAAGACGGCGAGTTCACCTCGTGGCCGCTCGAAACCTACTGCGCGCGTTTCAAGGGATCGCCCGCCGCCGACGAGTCGACCCGCCGGCGCACGATCGATTGGATCGACGTCGGCGGCACGTCGGCTTGCGCCCGGATCACGCTTTTGCATGGCCCGAAAACATTCATCGATCATTTTGTGCTGCTCAAGACGGCGCAGGGCTGGCGGATCGCGAACAAGTCGTTTTGCGCCATGCCGAGTGCCTGAGCGTGCCGGCGGCGAGTGCTGGCGCGGCGCTGCCGAGGCATTGAAAAATGCCGCCTGAGGCGCCGCTCGGCAAGTCCTCGCCTGGGCGCGGGGCTTGTTTCCGCACTGCCTTGAATCATCGTCCAACCAATCACAACACTGGAGACAAGTCATGCTGGGTCTGATGCAAAACCAACCGCTGTTGATCTCGTCGCTGATCGACTTCGCCGACCGGCACCACGCCGGCGGCGAGATCGTCTCACGCCGGGTCGAGGGTGACATCCATCGCTACACGTGGGCCGACGTGGCCAAACGCTCGCGCCAGGTGGCCAACGCGCTCGACCAGCTTGGCCTGGCGCAAAGTGACCGGGTCGCGACCCTTGCGTGGAACGGCTATCGCCACCTCGAGCTGTACTTCGGCGTCAGCGGCTCCGGCCGCGTGCTGCACACGCTGAATCCGCGTTTGCCCCCCGAGCAGATCGCCTGGATCGCGAACCATGCCGAGGACCAGGTGCTGTGTTTTGACATGACGTTCCTTCCGATCGTGAAGGCCATTCAGGCGAACTGCCAGACCATCAAGCACTACGTGGCGCTGTGCGACGCGAACAAGCTGCCCGCGGACAGCGGCATCCCGAACCTCACGAGCTACGAAGCCTGGATCGGCGCGCAGGATGAAAAGTACGCCTGGCCGAGCTTTGACGAGAACACCGCGTCGAGCATGTGCTACACGAGCGGCACTACCGGCAACCCGAAGGCCGCGCTGTACAGCCACCGCTCGACCATCCTGCATGCCTATGCCGCCGCGCTGCCGGACGTGATGTGCCTCACCGCGCGCGATTCGGTGCTGCCGGTGGTGCCGATGTTCCATGTCAACGCCTGGGGAATTCCGTATTCGGCCGCGCTCACGGGCTGCAAGCTGGTGTTTCCGGGCGCGGCGATGGACGGCAAATCGATCTACGAGTTGATCGAGGGCGAAAAAGTCACCTACGCGGCCGGCGTGCCGACGGTCTGGCAGATGCTGCTCAATCACATGATGGCAGGCGACCTGAAGTTTTCGACGCTGAAGCGCACCGTGATCGGCGGCTCGGCCTGCCCGCCGGCGATGATCGAGGCGTTCCAGAATCAATACGGCGTGGAGGTGCTGCACGCCTGGGGAATGACCGAGATGAGTCCGCTCGGCACGCTCTGCACGCTGAAGAACAAGCACCTTGCCCTGGCGCCTGCCGACCAAATGAAGATTCGCTTGAAACAAGGCCGCGCGATCTTCGGCGTGGACATGAAAATCGTGGACGACGCGGGCAAGGAGCTGCCGTGGGATGGCGTTGCGTATGGCAACCTGTACGTCAAGGGGCCGTGGGTGGTGCGCGAATACTTCAAGGGCGAGGGTGGCAACCCGCTGGTCGACGGCTGGTTCCCGACCGGTGACGTAGCGACCATCGACCCGGACGGCTATTTGCAGATCACCGACCGCAGCAAGGACGTGATCAAGTCCGGCGGCGAGTGGATCAGTTCGATCGACATCGAGAACATCGCGGTCGCCCATCCGGCGGTGGCGATGGCCGCTTGCATCGGCGTGGCGCATCCGAAGTGGGACGAGCGGCCGATCGTGGCCGTGGTCAAGCAGCCGGGCGCCGAGGTCACGCGCGAGGAGTTGCTCAAGTTCTACGAGGGCAAGACGGCCAAGTGGCAGATTCCGGACGACGTGGTGTTCGTTGAATCGATTCCGCTCGGCGCGACTGGCAAGATGCTCAAAACCAAGCTGCGCGAACAGCTCAAGGATTACAAGCTGCCTTCGTGAAAGGCCGCAGGCGTAGGGTCAATCCCTAGCGCCATCGACACGCGTACGCGCTACGCTAGAGCGGGGCTGTAACCGCCCGCTACCACGGGAGCCGCGGCACCGCCGCAGTCACGGGGGCGACGGCGCGAAGCACAGTTTCTTTTAGGCTCAGGCCCTTCGTGCTTCGTGGAGGGCACGTTGACAGGTCGGGATCCGGCGCATCTTTTTTTCAGGAGACAACTGCATGAAATTCAAATCGGGAATCAAGCTGGGGTTCGGCGCGCTTGCTGCCGCGGCCATGGTCGCGACTGGCGGTCTTGCCTATGCGCAAAAGGGCGAAACCGTCAAGATCGCGATGATCGAAGGCCTGTCCGGGCCGTTCGGCAACGTGGGGCAAAACCAGCTCAAGAGTTGGCAGTTCGTTGCGAGCCAGCTCACCGCGAAAGAAAACCCGGCCGGCGTCAAGTTCGAGATCAACGGCTTCGACAGCAAAAGTTCTCCGCAGGAGGCGCTGAACCTGCTCAAGTCGGTCACCGACCAAGGCTACCGCTACATCACGCAGGGCAACGGTTCGAACGTGGGCGGCGCGTTGGCGGATGGGGTCGACAAGTACAACAACCGAAATCCGGGCAAGGAAGTTCTGTACATGAACTATGCGGCCGTCGATCCGGCCCTGACCAACGAAAAGTGCACTTACGGACACTTTCGCTTCGATGCCGACACCACCATGAAGATGGAGGCGTTGACCACGTTCATGAAGGATCAGCCCCAAATCAAGAAGGTCTACTTGATCAACCAGAACTACTCGCACGGCCAACAGGTCGCCAAGTACTTCAAGGAAGGCATGGAACGCAAGCGGCCCGACGTGAAGATCGTCGGCGAAGACTATGTTCCGCTCGGTCAGGTCAAGGATTTCTCGCCCTATGTGGCCAAGATCAAGCAATCGGGCGCCGACACGATCGTGACCGGAAACTGGGGCCAGGATATGACCCTGCTGGTCAAGGCGATGAACGACGCCGGCATGTCGACGCCGCTGTATTCCTACTACGCGGGTGTGTCGGGGACGCCGACAGCGCTCGCGCAGGCAGACAACCTGCAGGTCTACCAAATCTCCTACCAGCACCCAAACTTTCCGGGCCGCATGGGCG
>JBDTRV010000342.1:0-3909 GCA_039931475.1 Burkholderiales bacterium
CCTACGCGCTGGTGCTCACGCGCTTCTACGCGGTGCCGGAAGGCAAGGTGGCGCTTTACATCTTTCCATTTGCCTTGGGCAATGTGCTCGGGCCGCTCGTCCTCGGGCCGCTGTTCGACAAAGTTGGACGCCGGCGGATGATCGGGCTGACCTACACGTTGTCTGGCGTCGGTCTGGCGATCACTGGCGCCGCCTTCATGGCCGGCTGGCTCGATGCGTGGAGCCAGGCGCTGTGCTGGTCGGCGGTGTTCTTCCTCGCGTCGGCCGCGGCCAGCTCGGCCTATCTCACGGTGAGCGAGGTGTTTCCGCTCGAGATGCGGGCGCTCGCGATCTCGGTGTTCTACGCGGTCGGCACCGGAGCCGGCGGGTTCGTGGCGCCCTGGCTGTTCGGCGTGCTGATCGCGACCGGCAGCCGCGGGGCGGTCACCGTGGGCTACGCGATCGGCGCTGTGCTGGTCATTGCCGCCGGTTTGATCGCGTGGCGTTATGCCATCGACGCCGAGCGCCGCCCGCTGGAAGACATCTCGCCGCCGCTCGGCTCGGCCCGGCGCGATGGCGCCCTTTAGCCCCGCCATGGACGCAGTGCCGCAACGTCGGCTACATTCGATCGGCTCATGAACGAACCCCACCTCGAACGCGGATTTTTCCTGACCTTGCTGGCCGCGGTGACGATCGCGTTCGTCTGGTTGCTGCTGCCGTTCGCCGGCGCGGTGCTGTGGGCGGTCGCGCTGGCGATCCTGTTCACGCCGTTGTACAAGTGGCTGCGCCGCGCGACACCGGGCAAGCCAACCATCGCCGCGCTGGTGACGTTGGTGCTTTGCCTCGTGATCGTGATCCTGCCGCTCGTCATGCTCGGCATTTCGCTGGTCGGCGAAATCGCCACGCTGCGCGAGAAGATCAAGTCCGGCCAACTGGATTACGCCGCGTATTTCCAGCGCATTCTCGATGCCGCGCCGGTGTGGCTCACCGATCTGATCAACCGCTTCGATCTGGGTGACAAGGCGATTTGGCAACAGCGCATCTCGCAGGGCGCCGCGCGGGCGAGCCAGGTCGTTGCCACGCAGGCGCTTGCGATCGGGCAGAACACGTTCGAGTTCGTGATGAGTTTTTTCATCATGCTGTACCTGCTGTTCTTCCTGCTGCGCGACGGCGCGCTTCTCTCGCGCAAGATCCGGCAGGCATTGCCTCTGGCGGAGGAGCAGAAGCAGGCGCTGATGAGCAAGTTCGCCACGGTGATCAAAGCCACCGTCAAGGGCAACGTGGCAGTCGCGCTGGTGCAGGGCACGCTGGGCGGACTCGCTTACTGGTTTCTCGGGGTGCAGGGGGCGCTGCTGTGGGCCGCGTTGACCGCTTTTCTTTCGCTGGTGCCGGCGGTCGGCGGGGCGTTGGTCTGGCTGCCGATCGCGCTGTATCTGCTGGCGACTGGCGAAACCTGGCAAGGCTTCGGCCTGATCGCCTGGGGCGCGCTCGTGATCGGCTCGATCGACAACCTGCTGCGCCCGATCCTGGTCGGCAAGGAAACCCAGATGCCCGACTACGTGGTGCTGCTTGCCACCATCGGCGGGATTGCGCTGTTTGGCATCAACGGCTTCGTCATCGGCCCGGTGATCGCGGCGCTGTTCATGGCGTGTTGGAGCTTGTTCGTGGATTCGCAGGAAGCGGGTCTGGTTCGTCGGCCCGAAGATTTATAGAAATGCCGCGCATGTCCGCCGCGGCGCGGCGTTGCGCGACGGTAGGCTCTCTGGAGCACGCGGGGCCTGCTCGCAGGCGACGTTCTTCAACATGATGGGTATGCCGCAACTTGCTCGCCGGTGCGCATCAACCGCATCGTCGGACCGGCAAGCGTTCATGCGGCTGATGGGCCTGCCGCGGTTTGCTCTTCCCTGCGCCGCGTTTGCAGCGCTGTTGGCCGCCTGTTTCATTGGCGGTTGTGCCATGCCAGCGGCCGCTCCGCCCCCAGCGCCAACTCTGCCGCGTGGCAATGCCCTGGCCATTTGCACCGACAGCGCCGAGAGAGTCGCCGCGCCGCCGCGCGCCCTTGCGATGGCGCGCGCCGCGCGCGGCGAACACCTGGCCTGGGGCGGGCAGGCGATGGACGAACAAGGGCGTCTGATCCGCTCCGGTTCGGCCGAGGCCGAGAACGCCTCACGACGTTTTGGCGCCGCGTCGCCATGGCAACGGGTGCTGGACTATTGGCGCGCGGTCGATCCGCAAGGCCGGCTGCCGTCGGTGCTGCGATTCGGCCTGGCGGGTCGGGCCGACCGCGCGGCGATCCAGCAGCAGTTGGCCGAGCGCTTTCCGGCGCGTGTGATCGAGCCAGGCGCCGATGGCGGCGCGGGCGCCGGGCCGGACGCGAGCGTGCGGCAAGCGCTTTTGGCCGCGGTGGACCGGGCCGCCGTGGTGGACACGCCCTGGTCGGCCGCCTTCATCAGTTGGCTGGCGCGCGCGGCCGACCTACGCGCGGGCGAGTTTGCATTCTCCGAAGCCCACGCCGACTATGCCGCCGCCGCGTGGGCCGCCAGCGCCGACGAAGTGGCCGGCCGGGCCACGCGCCATGCGCTGCGTGCCTGCGACGCGCTCGCGACCCCGCCGCGGATCGGCGATCTGTTGTGCCAGTCGCGCGGCCGCGATGCCGGGTTGGACAGCTTCGAGCGGCTGGGCGCGGCGCTCGCGGACCGCCTGGAGCAGCGGGGCGGGGCGCTGGCAATGCACTGCGACGTGGTGGTCGCGGTGGATGAGTCGGCGTTCGAGACCATTGGCGGCAACGTGTTGCAATCGGTCACCTCGCGGCCAATGGCCTTCGCGCCGGGACGGCATGTGCTGGACCCGAGCTACTCGACCCAGCGCTGCCCGGACGCGACCCGGCCCGGCTGTGCCCCCCGCCACCTGAGCCATCAGCCGTGGTCGATGCTGTTGCAGTGGCGCTGACTACTTTTGCGTGGTTCCAGCAGGCGCTAGCTTTGAATACTCCGCTTGAGCGTCGACCGGCCCTGGCCTTCGCTCTCGCCAGGTGCTACTCGTTTACTCCGTCCACCGGTGTCCGACGCATTCGCCCTGGGTCGCCCCCCAACGCCGCATCCAGGATCGGATAGGCGATCGAACAGACGTGCGAGTTGATGCGCTTCAATTCGCCGATCAGCTCGATGTGCAGCGAAGACGTCTCCACGCTGTGCAGCGTGCGGTTCGCCAAGCGCGTGAGATGCGAGTTTTCATACACGTGCTCGAGATCGCGAAAGCGCGCGCGCTCTTCCAGAAGCCGCTGGGCGTCGCGCAGATTGTTGGTCAGGAACACGCTGGTGGCGAGGTGCAAGTTGTCAAGCAAGCGCGAATGCAGATCGGTGATCTCGATCATCCCGCCTTCGGTAAAGGTACGGCCGCGCTTGATCTTCTTGTTTTCGATGTCGGCAAGCACCCGCTCGGCGATGTCGCCGGCCTGCTCCATGTTGATCACGAAGGCCATGGTGTTGGACCAGCGCCGGCTTTCCTCTTCGTCGAGTGACTCGCGCGAAAGGCGGGTCAGGTAGCGGCCGATCGCGGAATAGAGCTGGTCGATCGCGTTGTCCAACTCGCGCAGTTTCTGCGAAAGCTCCAGGTCGTCGTTCTTGATGACCGACAGCAGGCCACTGAGCATGGTTTCCACCTGATCGGCCAGATGCAGCGCCTCGCGCGACGCGCAGGCCAGCGCCAGCGAGGGCGTTGCGAGCGCCGATGGATCGAGATGGATCGACGCGCGCGCTGCGCCGCGCTCGGTCTTCGGCGGCCGCGGCACAAGCGCGGTAATCACCCGCGCGACCGGATGGGTCAGCCCGAGGAACACGATGCCGATCGCAAGGTTCAGACCCAGGTAGAACAGCACGACCGTGGTCAGCGGGCTGCCTGCGTCTGCGACATCCGCGACCAGCAGGCGAA
>JBDTRV010000343.1:0-3901 GCA_039931475.1 Burkholderiales bacterium
ACGGCCGAGTCGTGATCGTCGTGCCGTTTTCGCCCGGCGGCGCGACCGACATCATCGGCCGCCTCGTCGCCGACGAACTCGGCAAACGCTGGGGAACTCCGGTGGTCGTCGACAACAAGGCCGGCGCGGGCGGCGGCATCGGCACCGAGTTCGTCGCGCGTGCCAGTCCGGACGGCTACACCTTGCTGCTGGGCACCCAGACCGCGCTTGCGGTCAATCCGACTCTGCTCAAGCGAATCACCTACAACGTCGGACAAGACTTCGCGCCGATCACGCAGCTTGCAGAGACGCCACTGGTGCTGTTGGCCGGTAACAAGTCGGGTGCAACCGATGTCAAAGGCCTGATCGAAAAGATCAGGGCCAAACCCGACGCCATCAGCTACGGCACGTCCGGCAACGGTACCTCGCAGCACCTGACGACGTTGATGTTCCTGAACCAGATCGACGGCAAGGCCTTGCACATCCCGTACAAGGGCAGCAGCCAGTCGCTCGTCGACCTCGCCGGCAACCAGATCGACATGCAATTCGACAACATGGCAACGGCCCTGGCGTTCGCCAAGAACGGTCAGGCCAAGGCGCTTGCCGTGACCAGCGCCGAACGTTCACCGCTCGCGCCCGAGCTGCCCACCTTGGCCGAGTCGGGCGTGCCCGGCTTCGAAGCCGTGACCTGGCTCGGCCTGCTCGCGCCCGGCGGCACACCGCAGCCGATCGTCGATTACCTGAACAAGGAAGTGACCACCATCCTGAAGGACCCGGAAGTCGCCAAGCGGCTGGCCGCGCAAGGCTTCGTGCCAAAGCCGATGACGGCGCCGGCGTTCACGAAGTTCATCCAGACCGAGACGACCAAGTTCGCCGATCTGATCAAGAGCAACCACCTCGTCATTGAATGATCGAACAAGGAACAACCATGGAAATCCGCCACCCCCTCGACAACCGCCTGCCCGCCATGCTCAAGAGTGGCAAACCGATCAGCGGCATCTTCAACGGCATTCCGAGCGCAGCCATCGTGGAGATGTGCGCCTATGCGGGCTTCGACTTCATCATCATCGACAACGAGCACGGCTCGGCCGACTTCGAGACCACCGAACACATGCTGCGGGCCGCGCGCGCTTCAGGCATCGTGCCGCTGGTGCGCTGCTTTACGGAAGACATCGCGCGGGTGCTGGACATGGGTGCTAGCGGTGTGCAAATTCCGATGGTGAACACCGCTGAACAGGCGCGCGACCTGGTGCGGCGCGTGCGCTATCCGGGTGTCGGCCAGCGCGGCAGCGCGTTCAGCTCTCGCGCGGCGGGCTTCGGCGCCTTCGGCGGAGCCGGGCACACCAAGCGCAGCAACGAAGGGATTGCTCTGGTCGCGATGATCGAAACGCCCGAAGCGGTCGCCAATGCGTCGGCCATCGCGAGCGTCGAGGGTATCGACGCGGTGTTCGTCGGCCCGAACGATTTGTCGCACAGCATGGGATTCGCGAACGAGTGGAGCCGCCCGGAGGTGCAAAAAGAAATCGAAAAAGCGATCCGCGCGGTCGCCGCGGCGGGCAAGTGCGCCGGCACGCTTGCGCTGACGCCGGAAGAGGCGAAAAAGGTTGCAAGCTGGGGGGCGAATTACTTGGTGAGCGTGACGACGAGCATCATCACGAAGGCGTTCAAGGAAGCTGCGGGCGCTGATCGCAACGCGCTCGTCCAGATCGAATACTGAACCCGCGCCGCTTGACGAGGACCCGCCATGCAGCCGCTTCCTTCCGCCAACACGGGGCGCATCCTGACCGACCCCGATCAAACGGCGCCGTTCCTGGCCGACTGGAACAAGCGCTTTTCCGGCACCGCGCGCTGTGTCGTGCAGCCCGAGTCGACCGAGCAGGTCGCGGCGCTGCTGCGTTGGTGCAACGAGCACAAGGTGCCGGTCGTGCCGCAGGGGGGCAACACCAACATGACGGGTGCGGCGACGCCAGATGATTCGGGCGCGGCGGTGGTCCTGTCGCTCGCGCGCATGAATCGGGTGCGTTCGGTCGATCCCATCGGCAACACGGTGGTGGTCGATGCAGGGGTGGTGCTCGAAACCCTGCAGCAGGTCGCGCAAGATGCCGGCCGGCTCTTTCCGCTCTCGCTCGGCGCGCAGGGCACCTGCATGATCGGCGGCAACCTGTCGACCAACGCGGGAGGCACCGGCGTGCTGCGCTACGGCAACACGCGCGAGCTGTGCCTGGGTCTCGAAGTGGTGACGCCGGCCGGCGACGTGCTGGACGATCTGCGCGGCCTGCGCAAGGACAACACCGGCTATGACCTGCGCGATCTGTACATCGGCTCGGAGGGAACGCTGGGCGTGATCACCGGCGCGACGATGAAGCTGTACCCGCTGCCGGTCGCGCGAGTCACTGCATGGGCCGCGCTGGTCTCGCCGGGCCACGCGCTGCGCCTGCTGGAGCTCGCGCAGCAGATGCTCGGGCCGTCGCTGACCGCGTTCGAGTTGATGTCCGACTACTGCGTCGAGTTGGTGGCGAAGAAATTTTCCGACACCCCGAAGGTGTTCGCGGAACCCCATCCCTGGTACGTGCTGCTCGAATCGTCCGACCTCGAAAGCGAAGCCCATGCGATTGAGCGCTTCGAGGCGCTGATGGGCGCCGCGCTGGAGCAGGACATCGTGCAGGACGCGGCCGTTGCCCAGTCGATCGCGCAGAGCAAGCAGTTCTGGTTGATCCGCGAGCGCATCGCGCTATCTCAACCAAAGAACATCAAACACGACATTTCGCTGCCGATCGCAAGGATCGGTGAGTTCGTCGAGGCCACCGGCAAGGCGATCACCGAGCGCTTCGGGGGCACACGCATGACGGTGCTCGGCCACATCGGCGACGGTAACCTGCATTACAACGTCGAGCCGCCCGCGGGGCTGTCGGACGCCGAGTTTCTAAAGCTCGAAAAAGAGGTGCACCAGTTCGTCTACGACGCGGTCGACGCGGCGCGCGGCTCGATGTCGGCCGAGCACGGCATCGGTTGGGCCAAGGTAGGCGACCTCGAGCGCTACAAGTCGGGCGTGGCGCTCGGCTTGATGCGCACGATCAAACAGGCGCTCGACCCGAGAGGAATCATGAATCCGGGCAAGGTGCTGCGTTAGGCGTTCGCCAACGTTGGGGCAGGTCTGACCGGAAACACGCGGCTACTTCGTCGCAATCACTGAAATTTCGATCTTCACGTCCCGCGGCAAACGGGCGACTTCGACCGTCGCGCGGCTCGGCGGCGCGATCTTGAAATATTCACCGTAGATGGCATTCATCTTCCCGAATTCGTTCAGGTCCTTCATGTAGACGTTGGACATCACCACGTTCGCATGGCTCATACCTTGCGCCTTCAGCACCTCGCCGATGTAGTCGAGCACGAGCCGGGTTTGCTCCTCGATCGTCGTGCCCTGCACCGCATTGCCGGCCTTGTTCAGGGGAATGACGCCAGACAGGTAGTAGGTGTTGCCCGACTGCACCATCTGCGAATACGGGCCGATGGCCGGGTACACGTTGCTCGTGGTGTGAATCGTCTTGCCGCCGATGGCGCATCCGCCGAGCAGGGCGAGCGCGGCCAGGCTGGCGGCCAACCCGGTCATGCGAGTCGCGCGGTTCGATTTCATCGTCGTTTTCCTATTGATGAATGGTCTTGTCGATAGATCACTGGCTTGATGCAGGGCCGGCGGGCCGTCAGGCCGGCAGCGCTTGCCCGTCGACGAACACTTTCAATTCGCCGCTCTCGAACGCGGTCCATTCCTCGTTGTTCGTGAGCGGCGCGGTCACGACCACCGCCACCCGGTCGTTCGGACCGGCTTTCTCGGCGAAGTTCACGCTCAGTTCATCGTCGGAAAGCGTCGCGTGCTTGAACGGATGGCGCCGCTCGATGCTGTACAGATGCGTCGTCGCATGCG
>JBDTRV010000344.1:0-3901 GCA_039931475.1 Burkholderiales bacterium
GGGTCGGGGTCTTCATTATTTTTCGATCGACTTGAACACGCGCGGCCATTTGGTCGCCGGCAAGCTGAAGCGCGACTGCACTTCCTCGGCACGTTGCGCCAGCAACTCGCGCGATGGCTTTGATGCCGTGCGCTGCGCCAGCACGATGGTGTTGCCCTCGCGCGTCGGCTTGAAGCTCCAGACCGCATCGGCGCCGAAGACGGAAGCGATTTTTCCGACGCTCTCGGGCAGGCTGGCCAGGCGGCCGAACAGATTCACCGTCATCAAGCCATCGTCGGTCAGCAGGCGCCTGCAATGCTCGTAGTGCTCCACATCATCAAGCACGGGGCGGGCCGCATCGTCGTCATACAGGTCGACCTGCAGCGCATCGACCGTGCCGGCGCGCTCCGGCCTTGCGATTTCGTCGGCCGCATCGGCCAGCACCACGGTGAGCCGCGCATCGTCGGGCGGCAGCTTGAACCAGCCGCGACAGGCCGACAGAACCTGCGGATTGATCTCCACCACGGTGGTCTTCATGCGCAGCTTCTTGTGGCAGAACTTGGTTAATGCGGCCGAGCCCAAGCCGAGTTGCATCGCATGTCGATGCATGAGGCTTTCGGGCTCGACGAACAGCAGCCACACCATCATGCGCTGCACGTATTCGAGCTCGATCTCGAACGGAGCGTTGATACGCATCGTGCCCTGAACCCAGGGCGTTGAAAGGTGCAGGGTACGAACGCCCCCTTCCTCGGAGCAATTGACTTCGGGCAATGTCGCGCTGGTTCGGGCGCGGGCGGGGGACGCAGTGGACATGGGCGCAAGTGTGCCAGCGTTGGTTCAAGGTGTGTCCTCGGGCGACTCGACCAGACCGTGAGCGGCGAACACCGCGCGCCACGCCGCAAGCTTGATCTCGAAAGCCTGCGACGCATTGGCCGGGCTGGTAGAGGGCAGGCGATGGAACGCAATCGAGCGGGGCGGCTTCGTGTCGGCCGGCTCAAGCGCGGCCGCGACCTCATCCGCATGGCGGAAGCTTTGAGCGCCGTTGTGCGCCACCGCCGCAAGCCGAGGGCACTGCGCCGCAAGGCTTGCGAAGTCGTTCAGCGTTGGTTTCCTGATCGCCGAATCGAGGCTGCCCGTGCGCTCGCAACTTGCGTACACGTCCCACACGCCCAAACCCCGAGCGAGCAGCCATTCGCTACGTTCTTCATAGCTGAAAAGTGAGAGTGGCCGAGCGGTGGCAGACCAAATAGCTTGCAAAATCGGCCAGAAACGGTTCTGCGGATGGGCGTAGTAGCGGCCGGCCGCGAGCGATGCGGCGCCGGGGAAGCTGCCGAGGATCAACACAACCGATTGTTCCGAGACGATGGGTGGCAGTCCGACGAGGCGAAGCGACTTCAAGACGGAGCGACGGAGCGCAGCTTCAGTGCAACTGCGCGCCAGCCGCGCCAAATCTGATGCCCAATGCCTGCGCCGCAACGTCCAGTCGCTTGTCCCGGCTCCAGAGTTGAGCGTCCGGCGTGAGCATGACAGCGGCCAGCAAGTGCGCGTCTACCCAACCGAGGCCCGTTCCCGAAAGCGAGTGCCGTTCGACCAACTCAAGGACTTCATCGTTCTCCGCCACCGCGGCCTGCGGAAGGTTGCGAAGCAGATCGAGCACGCCGGCACGATTGCGCAGGTTTCCGCACGCGATCTCGCCGACGACAAACGGATGCATCAGCACTGTGCGACCGCTGAGTAGCTGGTGCACGGTCAGATCGCTGACGCCAAGATGGTCGATCCAGATGGACGTATCGATCAGGATCAACTTTTCTCGTCCTCAGGTTTGCTTCGCCTGCGCGGGGCAGGCTTCAACTGCGGCTCGCTGCCGCCAAGCAACGCGAGCCGCTTGGCGCTTTCCCGCTCGATGAAGGCTCTTAGCGCCTCGCGCACCAAGGCGGTTCGGTCGAGCGGACCGGCCAGGCGCGCCGCTTTGCCAAGCAATTCGTCGTCGATGTTGATGGTGGTTCGCACGGTTGACGCCTTTCTCTGACATCAATTTTAGCATTGATTGATGCCTGAAACGGAGCTTCACCAGTCCATGTCGTGACGCTCTTCCAACTGCGGATCGGCGGCAAGCGGCGTCCAGCGACCTCGGATTGAAACCCGCCCCGATCGGCTTCAGTCGAACCGGTAGTGATCCCGATTGAGCACCGCCGCGATCGCGGTCACCTCGTCCGGAAACAGGCTGAAGCCGAGGTCGGTATTGCACTGCTCGACCATGCCGCGCAGGAAACCGGGGGTGCTGATGCGCCCTTGCGGTTTGTAGATCGAAGAGCCATCGCCGCCGACTTTTCGGATGTGGCATTCGGTGCAGCGGTTCTCCTTGAGCAATCGCTCGCCCAGAGCGAGATCGGCGTCCTTGAAGATTTGCGGGACCGATTGGGCCGCAACGCCGGTGACGAGCAGCGCGCCTGCCAGCGCGAGGAAGCAAAGAGACGTTTTCATGGAAGGCACCTTTTCATGGAACGAACGATCTACCGCACGCATCGCGCCGCTCAGGTACCTGCGCGGTCCGCGAGCTTGGCGAGCGCGAGCACGTCTTCCTCGAACATCTCACCCGCAATGGCCTGCACCAGGCGCCCTTGGCGGTCGATGATGCAGGTCATCGGGATCGACTTGCGGGGCGTGAGCCGCCGTTGCAGGCCAATGGTATCGACGGCCACCGGAAACGCATAGCCGTTCGCCTGCATGTAGCGGCGCACCAATTGCGGATCGCGGTCCTCCGCGACCCCCAGCACGCGCAACGGCCGGCCTCGGGTGGCGCGGTACAGCTTGTCCACATGCGCGTTGTGGCGTTTGCAAAAAGGGCACCAGGTGGCCCACAACACGAGCACCGAAAACTGCCCTTCCCAATCCGAAGGCTCGATGGCTCCTCCGCCGAGCAATTCGAGCGGCGGCCAGTCGATCGCGTCCGGCGCGGGCGATTGGGACTGCGCTCTCGCGGTGGCTTGAGCGGCCGCAACGGCCGCGCCCAGACTCAATGCGACCCATTCGCGCCGCTTCATTTGAAACCTTTTTGCTCCAGAAGCAGATAGGTGTTGTAGGCGTTCATTCGATTGGCGGCCTTAAACAGCGGCATGTGCTCGAAGCGAGACCAATCCACCTTTTCATACGCTTCCTCGAACGGCTCCAGATTGGCGGCCGACTCGGCCATCGACTTGCGCAGGTACAGAAGATAGTCGCGCGTCAGCTCCAGATCGGCCACCGGGTCGATCGACATCGGCCCGTGGCCCGGGATCATCACGCGCGGTTTGAGTTCGATCAGTGTCTTGAGCGACGCGATCCAGCGCTCGCTGTCCGCTTGGCCGACGAACGGGATGCGCCCACGGAACACCAGATCGCCAGCGAACAGTACGCCGCGCGCCGGCACGAACACCACGAGGTCTTCGGGCGTGTGCGCCGGGCCCACGTGCTTGATGATGAAGTCGAACGAGCCGACTTTCAAGGTCGTGCTTTCCTGATCGAGCCAGCGGTCCGCCGGAACCAGCTTGGTTGTCTCGTCGATCCAGGGGAAAAGCTCTTGCCGGCTCGCTTCGAGCCGCAGCTTGGCGGTCTCCGAATTAAGGTATTCACGTGCTGCCGGATGCGCCAGGATTTCAGCGCCAACGGCCTTGAACGCCTGCAAGCCATAAACATGGTCGGCGTGGTAATGCGTGACGATCACATACCTGATCGGCTGCTTCGTGAGGCGCCGGATTTCGTCGATCAACTCGTTCGCAAGAGTCGGGGAACCGAGCGCGTCGATCACGACCACGCCATCGTCCGTGATGACGAAACCCGCGTTCGAGATGAAGTTGCGGTTGGCCGAGGAGCCCAACGCGGCTTCGCCTTCGACGAACCAGACGTCATCGGCCACGCGCTTGGCTTTAAGGTGTTGTGAAGC